>JAISTF010000200.1 GCA_031272745.1 Eubacteriales Family XIII. Incertae Sedis bacterium | reverse complement strand
CCGTCGCCGTCGGCTTCGGCATCCACAGCCCGGAGCAGGCGGCGGAAATCGCAAAAACCTGTGACGGCGTCATCGTCGGCAGCGCCATCGTGAAGATCGTCGCCGAGCACGGCGCAACCGCCGCCCCCCACATCGCCGCCTACGTGCGGGAGATGAAGGACGCGATACGCTAAAGGAATTCTACCCGCAGCAAGTTGACGAATCCGCAAAGATATTGTATGCTGTTGATTGTTGTTGACTAAAGTTGACTAAAGTTGACGAATGTTGATTGAAGTTGATAAGAGTTGAGCAATATGGAGTGAACGCGGACGTCAAGGAGGCCGAACTGTTGAAAAACCCATTTACGCCGGTATTCGGGCATGAGCCGCTCATACTCGCCGGAAGAGAGAAGCTGATCGCGGACGTGCTTCGCGGCTTAGACAGCCCGCCCGGCGAGCCAAACCGCATCACGATTTTCACCGGCCCTCGCGGGAGCGGGAAGACGGTGTTGCTTGGGCATATCGCATCGGAAGCGGAAGCGAGAGGTTGGATCAGCGTACACACGTCCGCAGCGGAAGGGATGTTGACGGACATCGCGGAACAAATCGAGAGGAAAGCCGCCGAGCACTTGCCAAAGAAAAGCAAGAGCAAATTGACAGGGGTGCAGGTGTCGGGTTTCGGTTTCACGCGGGAGGTGGAGCCGGAGAAATCGGGATCATGGCGCACCCAAATGGACGGGCTTTTGGATTTGCTTGCGGAAAGGAAGATAGGTCTGCTGTTTTCGATTGATGAAGTGACGGCGGATGTGCCGGAAATGATTCGCTTTGTCTCCACATTCCAAATTTTCGTGATGGAGAAACGAAACGTTGCCTTGATGATGGCCGGGCTCCCCAGCAGGGTGCTCGGGCTGATCACGCACAAGGACATTTCCTTCCTGCGGCGTGCATTCCGGCGGGACATCGGTTCGGTATCCATTCCCGAGGCGCGTGCCGCGATGAAAAAGACGATAGATTTTTCCGGCCGCGGGGTCGAAGGGAAGGCGTTGGATTTCGCGTCCGAAAAGACAGAAGGCCTGCCTTTTCTGATACAGCTGATCGGATACCATATGTTCAATCAATCCGAGCGAAAGCGTATCCTGCTGGAAGACGCGCAGCAGGGGGTGAAGGACGCGGAAAAGGACATGGAGGACATGATCCTCGACGCGACACTCGCCGAGTTGACGGATGCGGAGACCCGGTTTCTGTACGCGATGCTCGGGGGCGCGGATCGTGTCCGCGTGGGCGATGTCGCAAAAAACATGGAAGTCAGCGCATCCCAGGCGAGCCACATCAAACGGAAGCTGGTGCGCCTGGGCATCGTCGCGGAGTGCGGGCGGGGCGTCATCGAATTTGCGATGCCCATGCTCAAAAAGCTGCTCGAAAAGGAGCATGCATTTTAACCTTGTTTTAATCCGCGTTCCATGCGGTTTCAACCTTTGCCGGGTATCATGGTTTCCAGAAGCAACGGAACCGCCGAAAGGCAAAGGAGGAATCATTATGAACAATGGTCAGGAAAAGAAATTGTATCGCTCGGAGCAAAACAAGGTCTTCGCCGGCGTGTGCGGCGGGCTTGCCGCATATTTCGGCTGGGACGCGACCGTACTGCGCATCCTGTGGGTCGTCGTGACCATCTTCTCGGTCGGCGCGGGCATCGTCGCCTACCTGATCTTCTGGCTCGTCATGCCGCTGCGGAGGGACGCGGCCGCGTGGGGCCAGGGGCAGGACGGCTACGGCCCGAACGGCTACGGCCAAGGCGGCTACGCAAACCCCTACGGCCCGCGGTAGGGGTCGGTCTTCTCAGGCTTCTTCGACCCCCTGGACGGAAACCGGATCGGCTCGTCGGTCGGCTTGTACTCGTCCTCCCACGGCCTGTCCACGACGGTGCGCGGCAGGCCCGTGAGGGGGTCGATGCTCCGGTAGTACCTCCGCACGATGCGCAGGGCTTCCCGTTTCCCTTTCGCCCGTTCTTTGGGATGCCGGCGGCGAAACAAGACATAAAGCAGAACCACTACGATTGCCAGACCGGCCGCGACTTGCAACAATGAGCCGATCGAGCCTGCCACATTCGAGATATTCCTTTCTGTCTGGCGACTGCTTATGTACATCGCAAAGAAAAAGAAAGCGATGCTTGCGACCGCGACCCCAACCAAGACCATCGTCCAAAAGAACAGCCGCCCCTGGAAACGGTCCCAGCCCATGCCCCTATTTCTCCCGCGCGATTTTTTGCTCATCCAGAAATTCTACCACTCCGTCAATCTTCCACGACCCAATGCCCCGTCTTGTCAGACCCGTCGCGCCGGAGCTTCCCGGCCGCTTTCAGGCGGGCCAGGTCGCGCTCGATGGTCTGCCTGCTGACGGACAGCTTCCCGGCCAGCGCCGCCGCAGTCTGCCTGCCATCTTCCCGCAATAGCGCGAGCAGCCGGAATTGTCTGCCGGAAATATTTACACCCTCATTTACACCCTCATTTACACCCTCGCGCAGGACGTTCGCGCCGCGGTCTTCGGCATAGATGTGCAGATAGCGGTTCTTCAGTTCGTGCGTTGCCCCGAAAAGATAGTTGTCGAAAAACCGGTCCAAGTATTCCCGCGTCGCCCGAATGCCATGCTCCAGATCGGTGAAATTTGCGCGGACGAGCGCGTTTCGGAAATACCACGAGTGGCTGGCGAACGGCTCGTTGTTCAGCGCAAAGCCAAAGGTCCGCAGATATTTGATCGCGAAGACTGCCGTCGTGCGCGTGTTCCCCTCGCCAAAGGGGTGGATTTGCCAGAGCCCGGAGATGAATTTTGCGATATGCCGCGCTGTCTCCTGCTTGTCCAAAGCCGAATAATCAAAGTTTCGCTCTTGCTCGAAGTCGTAGTGCAGCGCGGCCTGGATGTCGGCGTACCCGGCATAATACACGC
>JAISTF010000136.1 GCA_031272745.1 Eubacteriales Family XIII. Incertae Sedis bacterium | reverse complement strand
GGGATTGCTCGCGGGGTGCGGGGAAAAAGATTCGGCGGACGAGTCGGCACCCATTCCGGATCCGGTCATCGTCGAAGAACCCGTGGAGCCCGAGCCGGAGCCGGAGCCGTACTACTGGCCGCTGACGGGCATCGAATACGGCAAGGCGCTGCCGGGAGAGGAGGACGCGTTCCTCTATCCGCTCTCCATCAAGATAGAAAACACGCCGGACGCGCGGCCGCAGCTCGGCATCGCGCGCGCGGACGTCGTCTACGAGTCGGTCACGGAAGGCGGCATCACGCGCTTCAATTGCCTGTTCCAGAGCGACATCCCCGAATACGTCGGGCCTGTGCGCAGCGCGCGCAACAGCGACATCTCGATCGTGCCCGAATACGACGGCATCCTGTTTTTCAGCGGCACGAACAGCGACGTGTGGCAGAGCCTCGGCCAGACCACGATCATGAATATGCCGGCCGACATCGGTACCGGCGGCACGGATATGAATTGTTATAAGAGGGAAAGCGCGCGCCCGATCGGCAGCTCGCGCGACGAAGACGGCAACATCGTCGTGGAGCACTCCGGCGCCGGCGTGTACAGTCCGCACAACCTCTACCTGCAGAGCGGCAACTGCTACGACTGGGCCACCGCGTATTGGGGATACATGGGATGGACTCCGTATGACGATGCGCCGAACCGTCTGCAGTTCGGCGAGCTCGACGCCGCGCTCACGACGAAAGACGTGACCTCGGTCTATGTGCCGTTCAGCAGCGGGACGTACAACCCGACGTGGACGTGGGACGCGGCGACGTCCGCCTTCCTGCGCACCGTCGACGGAAAGCCGTTCGAGGACGCCGACGCGAACTACGGACAGATACAGGCGCAGAACGTCGTGCTCCTCTGGGCGCCGCACGAGCTCGGCCCCTTCATCGAAAACAAGGGCAACCCGCTGCACATCAACCTCGCGGGCGAAAACAAGGCGATGGTCTTCACGGACGGCAAGGTCGTCGAGGGAACCTGGAAGACGGACGGCACGGAGCCGCCGCGCTTCTATGACGCAAGCGGCACGGAGATCCTGCTCGCGCCGGGCAAGTCGTGGATGCAGGTGCTCGATACGGACAAGGTGCCGACGGTCACCTACGCGGACGGCACGACAAACGAAGGCACGGAGGCCGAAGAGGAAGACGCGGCGGCATCGGCGGCGGCCGACGCTGCCTGGGACGACGAAGCGGCCTGACGGCTGCATTTGTGATAAAATGTCCCTATGGCAAACAGACCGACGGGACGGACAAAATCTTTTGGCGCCGGCAACGGCAGCTTAGGCCGGCGCGGCCCTGGGCTCGGACAGGGCCCCGTGGGCGGCGGCGGAGCGCGTCCGCCGTTCGGCGGCGGTTCGGGCGGCGGCGGCCACGGAGGTTTTTCCGGCGGATACGGGTCTGGCCCCGGCGGTCGGCGCACTTATATGACCACAAGGAGCAGCGCGACCGGATGCTTGACGCGGTTCATCCCGATCGCCGTCATCTTTATCATCATCATCTGCATCAAAGCGTTCGGGTCGGGTGATGGGAATTTCCTTGACAGCCTCGTCTCCGGCGTCGGAGACGGCGGAGAGTCCTATACGCAAAACGCATCAGGAAATGGCGGCGCGACGCAGAACGGCTCCGCGTCCTTCACGGGCGGCACGGCCTCGAACACGACGGATGCGTCTGCTTACAAGGCGCACCCCGCCGACACGGACGTCAGCCCGGATGCCCGCGCGAAATACACGGCGCTGAAGGGCGGCGGACGGGACACAGCCACCGTGCTGCTCTACCTCTGCGGCACGGATCTCGAGTCCGAGGGCGGCATGGCGACGGCCGACCTCAATGAGATTGCCTATGCCCAGGATCTCGACAAGATCAACATGCTCGTCTACACGGGCGGCGCGAAAACCTGGCAAAATTCCGTCATTAGCAACAAAACGAACCAGGTGTACCGCATCACGCCGCAGGGCTTCGTCGTCCTTGAGCCTGACCTTGGGCGGCAGTCGATGGCCGATCCCGACACGCTCGCGTCCTTCATCCGATACGGCGCGGAGAACTATCCTGCCGACCGCACGATCTTGATTCTCTGGGACCACGGCGGCGGCTCGATCACGGGCTACTGCCACGACGAATTCGATCCCGACAACACGATGACGATCGACGAAATCGGCGCGGCGCTGAAGGCCGGCGGCACGCAGTTTGACTTCGTCGGCTTCGACGCCTGCCTCATGGCCACCCTCGAAACGGCGCTCGTGCTCGAGCCCTACGCGGACTATATGGTCGCTTCCGAGGCGACCGAGCCCGGCACCGGCTGGTACTACACGAACTGGCTCTCGATGCTCACGGAAAACACGAGCACGCCGACGACGACGCTTGCCACGCAGATCATAGACGACTTCATATCGGATAGTGCGCGCAAGGCCGCGGGCAGCCAGGCGACGCTCTCGCTCACGGACCTCGCGGAACTGAAGGGCACGGTGCCCGCGTCGTTCACCGCCTTCGCCGCCTCGACGAAGCAGTTGCTCGATTCCGACGACTACACGCGCGTGGCCGACGCCCGCAGCGCGGCGCGCGACTTCTCGTCCTCGTCGCGCATCAACCAGATCGACCTCATCCATTTCGCGCGCAACCTCGGCACGACGGAGGCCACGGCCTTCGCCGACACCCTCGCGTCCTGCGTCAAATACAACCGCGTCTGCACGTCGATGACCAACGCGAACGGCCTCTCGATCTACTTCCCGTACCAGTCGCTCGGCGGCGTCGACAGCGCGCTGACCACCTACGAGCGCATCGGCATGGACGACGCCTACGAGGACTGCGTGCGCAGCTTCGCGAGCCTCGCGGCCGGCGGCCAGATCGTCGCAAACGGAACGGGCGCAAACACGAACCTCTTCTCCATGCTGACGGGTTCGCAAAATGCCGGTTATTCCGGAATAACGGGTTTCGGCAGTTCCCTGACGGGCGGCGTTGTTTCGGGGCTGCTCAGTTCGTTTCTTTCCGACCCGTCGGCGACGACCTACGCGTCCGGCGGTTACGGCAGCGGCGGCGGGTTCTCGTCGCAGGACATCGCGGGCTGGTTCGACGCGGACCGCGCGATGGCCGCGGCGGATTCCCTCGCGGCGAACAGCCTGACGGAAGCGGACTTCACCTACGAGGTGCGCGACGGGCAGAATCTGCTCGTGCTGTCCGAGGAGAAATGGGCGCTCGTGAAGAGCGTCGGCATCAGCGTCTACGCGGACGACGGATCCGGCTATATGGACCTCGGCGTGGACAACGCGCTCACATGGACGGACGAAGGCGACCTCGTCCTCGATTACAGCGGCGATTGGATCGCGATCGACGGGCAGCCGGTCAGCTTCTACATCATGAGCGAGGAGACGGAAGGCGACGCGTACTGCTTCACGGGGATCGTGCCCGTGCTGCTCAACGGTGAGCCGAAGGACCTCATCGTCGTGTTTGACAATCTGCATCCGAACGGGCTCGTCACGGGGGCGCAGTCGCTGTACACGGGCGGCGCGTCGGATATGGCCGCGAAGGTGGACGTGGAGCTCGCGCCCGGCGATGTGATCGACTTCCTCTGCGATTACTACACGTATGACGGCGACTACGAGGATTCGTACCGCTTCGGGCGGCAGGTGACGGTGCCCGAGGGCGGCGCGGCGGCGCTCGAGATTTACAACGTCTCGACGGAGGATACGAAGATGCTGACGATGCACCGGCTCACGGACATCTACGGCAATGAGCTTTGGACAAAGGCGGTGGAATGATGGCGGCAACAACGCAGATACAGGATTTATACAAGGAACTTCTGGCGGCGCTCGCGGACGGCGAGCGGGCGGCCGTGGTGTCGGCGTACGGGCCGGACGGCGCGACGGAGA
>JAISTF010000134.1 GCA_031272745.1 Eubacteriales Family XIII. Incertae Sedis bacterium | reverse complement strand
GGCCTTGCCGCTGTCGATGGTCTCCACCGCGAGGGCCAGCGCTTCTTCCAGCGTCACGTCCGGGCGGCCGATGTGGATGGCGGCGGCGGCGTTGAGCAGCACCGCGTTGCGGCGCGCGCCCGGCTCGCCCGCGAGAACGGCACGCGTGATGGCCGCGTTTTCCTCGGGCGTCCCGCCGACGAGCGCCGCCTTGTCGCACAGCGGCATCCCGAAGTCCTCGGGCGAAAGCGTGAAGGAACGGATGAAGCCGTCGCGCACCTCGCAGACCGAGGTCGGCGCGGAGGCGGAGATTTCGTCGAGGCCGTCCTGCCCGAAGACGACGTAGGCGTTTTTCACGCCGAGGCCGACGAGCACCTTCGCCATCGGCTCGACGAGCTCCTCTTCATAGACGCCGAGCAGCTCGCGGTTTGCGCCCGCGGGGTTTGCGAGCGGCCCCAAGATGTTGAAGATCGTGCGGATGCCGAGCTCGCGGCGCACGGGCGCGACGTATTTCATCGCGATGTGGTAGTTTTGCGCGAAGAGGAAGCACATGCCGATCTCGCGCAGCATCGCGAGCGACCGCTCGGGCGGCACCGTGATGTCCGCGCCGAGTGCCTCGAGCACGTCGGCCGCGCCGCTCTTGCTCGTCGCCGCGCGGTTGCCGTGTTTCGCGACGGGAATGCCCGCGGCCGAGACGACGAACGCCGCCGTCGTGGAGATGTTGAACGAGTTCGACCCGTCGCCGCCCGTGCCGACGATCTCGAGCACGTCCATGTCGTGCAGCAGCCGCACGCAGTGCTTGCGCATGCCCGCCGCCGAGCCGATGATTTCGTCGATCGTCTCCCCCTTCACGCTCATCGCGGTCAGGTAGGCGGCCATCTGGATCTCGCTCGCCTGCCCGCTCATGATTTCGTCCATGACCTGCTCGGCCCGCTCGTACCCCAGGTCTTCCCGCGCCGCCGCCCGTTTGATGGCTTCCACAATCATCTGTCTACACCTCGAGAAAATTCTTCAGCATCCTGCCCCCGTCCGGCGTCAAAATCGACTCGGGATGGAATTGCAGGCCGTATATCGAATAATCATGGTGCTGCACGCCCATGATTTCACCGTCGTCCGTCCTTGCGATCACGCGGAGCGCTTCGGGGAGCGTCCCCTCAACGGCAGCGAGCGAGTGGTACCGCGCACCCTGCACCCGGGGCGGCAGGCCCGCGAACAGCGGCGAGCCCGTGTCCAGCTCCACGGTGGACGGCTTGCCGTGCATGAGCTCCTTTGCGTAGGAGACGGTCGCGCCGAACGCCTCGCAGATCGCCTGGTGCCCAAGGCAGACGCCGAGGATCGGGACGCCTTCGGGGCCGAGCTCCCGTGCCACGTCCTCGCAGACGCCCGCCGCGGCGGGGTGCCCCGGCCCGGGCGAGAGAATGATGCGCGACGGCGCGAGCGCGCGGATGGCGTCCACGGTGAGTTCGTCGTTGCGGACGACGCGGATGTCCGGGTCGAGCGCGCCGACGAGCTGGTACAGGTTGTACGAAAAGCTGTCGTAGTTGTCGATGAGCAGGATCATTGTGCTGACTACTCCTTCCCTCGGTACATGAACGCGGCCTCCTGGGACGCCTGGTGCAGGGCGTTCACGACGGCGGCCGCCTTGTTGCGGCATTCTTCAAATTCCGTCTCCGGAACGCTGTCGTAGACGATGCCCGCGCCCGCGCGCACGAAGACGCGCCCGTTTTTCTTGTACGCGATGCGGATCGCGATGCAGGTATCCATGTCGCCCGTGAAGCCGAGGTAGCCGATCGCGCCGCCGTATACGCCGCGCCGGTTCCCCTCGAGCTCCGCGATGATCTCGCAGGCGCGGATCTTCGGTGCGCCCGACAGCGTGCCGGCCGGCAGCACCGCGTCCACCGCGTCCGTCGCGGCGAGGTCTTCGCGCAGCTCCCCCTGCACCGTCGAGCCGATGTGCATGACGTGCGAATACCGTTCGATCTCCATGTATTTGTCGACGACGACCGTGCCGAACGCCGCGATCTTGCCGATGTCGTTGCGCCCGAGGTCGACGAGCATATTGTGCTCCGCGCGCTCCTTCGGGTCGGCGAGCAGCTCGGCTTCCAGCGCCGCGTCTTCTTCGGGCGTCGCGCCGCGCGGCTTCGTCCCCGCGAGCGGGTACGTGAACGCCTCGCCGTCCTTCACCTTCACGAGCGTCTCCGGCGACGCGCCCGCGATCTCCAGATCGTCGCTCGAAAAATAAAACATATACGGCGACGGGTTGATGCGCCGGAGCATGCGGTACACGTCGAACAGGCTGCCCTCCGCGTCCGCGTCGAGCCGGTTCGACAGCACGACCTGGAAGATGTCGCCTTCCTTGATATAATGCCGCGCGCGCTCGACCATGTCGCAATAGCGCTCCTTCTCAAACAACAGCCGCATCTCGCTCGTCAGCGCCAGCGGCGGCATTTCCGCAAGCTCGCCTTCCAGCAAAAGCCGCGCCATGTGATCCAGCTCCGCAGCCGCCCTGTTATAGTTTTCCTCGATGAAATCCGTCTTGATGTTTACGATCAAATAGACGCGCCGCTCGAGGTGGTCGTAGGCGATGACCTTGTCGAAGAGCATGAGGTCGACGTCCTTGAAATCCTCTTCGTCCGGCTCGCTGCGGATCACGGCTCCGAGCGCCGGCTCGCTGTAGCCTATATAGTCGTAGGAAAAATACCCGACGAGTCCGCCCGTGAACGGCGGCAGCCCCGCAATGCGCGGCGTGCGGTTCTCCTCGAGGATCTGCCGGATCGTCGCGCCCGGGTCGTCCGTCCGCGTGGTCAGCGTCGTGCCGTTCTTGATGTTCAGCGCGCCGTCCTTGCAGTCGATGCACAGCTTCGGGTCGTAGCCGAGGAAGGTGTACCGCCCGCGCCGCCCCGTGTCCTCGAGGCTCTCCAGGATATACGCCTGCCGCGAGAGCCGTTTGAAGACCTTGAA
>JAISTF010000130.1 GCA_031272745.1 Eubacteriales Family XIII. Incertae Sedis bacterium | reverse complement strand
GCTGGCCGCCCCCGTGACGACCGCCGCGCGGCCTTCGAGATCGTATTCCTTGTACTGCATGGTCTCCTCCGTTTCGCTCAGGCCTTTTCGCTATGCCGGATGCCCTCCGCCAAACCGACAATACATGATACTCCAATCGCGGGAAAGAAAAAACCCTTGCGTTTGGGCATGAGGAATGATAATATAAGGCGGTTGCGCGTCCTTGACATGCACAGGCAGTCGCCCTGGCTGCGCTCTTCGCTTCTCCGGCGGGGGCCCGGTCTGTGGTGGGTTTATAAGAAAAAGGAGAAATATGATGGAACAGAAGCAGAAGCAAGAAATCATTGCGGAGTATCAAACGGCGCCCGGCGACACGGGCTCGCCCGAGGTGCAGGTGGCGATCCTCACATACCGGATCAACCACCTCAACGAGCACCTGAAGCTCAACCACAAGGACCACCATTCGCGGCGCGGGCTGCTGAAGATGGTCGGACAGCGCAGAAACCTTTTGAATTATTTGAAGCAGAAGGACATCGAGCGTTACAGAAGTCTCATCGCAAGGCTGGGGCTCCGCAAATAACGAACACCGGAATTCACAGGAGCGAGGGCATCCTCGCTCTTGTTTATGGAATGGATATTGTCGGCAAAAGAGGTAAGCGGAAGGGAGAACAAATGAAGTTTACGGAACTCGGTTACAGGACGTATCAGACAGCGCTGGGGGGAAGGCTGCTCCAGGTGGAAATCGGCAAGGTGACGACGCAGGCGAACGGCTCGTGCACGGTGCGCTACGGCGACACGGTCGTGAACGTGACGGCGTGCATGGCGGAAAAGCCGCGGGACAATCAGGACTTTTTCCCGCTGAGCTGCGATTATGAAGAGAGAATGTACGCGGCGGGCAAGATTCCGGGCGGGTTCATCCGCAGGGAAGGCCGCCCGAGCGAGAAGGCGACGCTGTGCGCGCGCCTCATGGACCGGCCGCTCAGGCCGCTGTTCCCGAAGGGGTTTTTCAACGACGTGCAGGTCGTCGCGACCGTGATGTGCGTCGACACGGATTGCTCGCCCGAGGTGTCGGCGATGATCGGCAGTTCGATTGCGCTGTCCGTCAGCAACATCCCGTTCGCGGGGCCGACGGCGTCGGTCGTCATGGGGCTCGTGGACGGCAAGCCTGTCGTGAACCCGACGAACGCGCAGCGTGAGGAATCGAAGCTGTCGCTGACCGTGTCGGGGACGCGTGACGCGATCATGATGGTCGAGGCGGGCGCGGACGAAGTGCCCGAAGACCTCATCCTCGACGCGCTGTTTGCCGCGCACGACGAGATCAAGAAGATCGTGTCCTGGATCGACGAAATCGTCGAAGCCGAGACGAAATGGCTCGCGGAGCACAAGCCCGAGCGGGTCGAAGAAGCGGACGGCAAGCTGACGCTGAAGAAATTTGACGTCCCCGGCGTCCATGTGTCCGACCGGATCATGCAGACGGTCCGCGCGGCCATCATCGACGACATGAAGGACGCGGTGCGCACGAAGGACAAGAAGGAGCAGGAGAAGAAGACGAAGGCCGCGAAGAACAAGGCCAGAGACGCCGTCGTCGCGAAGATCTTCGGCGACTTCCCCGAGAAGGTCGCGTGGGCGGCCGAGTACGAGGCCAACCGTCAGGCCGTCGAGGAAGGGCTCGGCAAGGAGCTCACCTGGCACAAGGAAGACTCCGTCAAGAAGATGTTCTTCAAGACGATCGCGGACGCGGACGAGGCGCATGAGGAAATCCTCATCGACGAATTCCGCTCGCTGATCTTGAACGAAGGCATCCGTCCGGACGGCCGCCGCACGGACGAGGTGCGCCCCGTCTACTGCGAGACGGGCTTCCTGCCGCGTACGCACGGCTCGGGCCTGTTCAAGCGCGGCGAGACGCAGGTGCTCTCCGTCGCGACGCTCGCCCCGCTGCGCGAGGCGCAGATGATCGACGGCATCGGCGACGAGACCGAAAAGCGCTATATGCACCACTACAATTTCCCGGGGTATTCCGTCGGCGAGACGCGCCGCATCGGCAGCCCCGGCCGCCGCGAGATCGGCCATGGGGCGCTCGCCGAGCGCGCGCTGATCCCCGTGCTGCCTTCCGAAGAGGAATTCCCCTACGCGATCCGCGTCGTCTCCGACACGCTCGAGAGCAACGGCAGCTCCTCGCAGGCGTCGGTCTGCGGCTCGACGATGTCGCTCATGGACGCGGGCGTGCCGATCAAGGCGCCGGTCTCCGGCGTCGCGATGGGCCTCGTCTCCGAGATGGACGCGGACGGCAAGGTGATCGAAGGCGGCAAGATCGCGGTCCTCACGGACATCCAGGGCCTCGAGGACCACTACGGCGACATGGACTTCAAGGTCGCGGGCACGGCGAACGGCATCACGGCGCTGCAGATGGACATCAAGCTCAAAGGCGTGCCGCGCGAGGTCATGCAAAAGGCGATCCTTCAGGCGAAGGAAGGCCGCGCGCACATCCTCTCCGTCATGCTCGAGGAAATCCCGCAGCCGCGCGAAACGCTCTCCCCGTACGCGCCGCGCATCGAGTCGATCCAGATCGATCCCGAGGACATCGGGACGGTCGTCGGCAAGGGCGGCAAGACGATCAACGGCATCATCGCCGAGACGGGCGTGAAGATCGACATCGACGACACGGGCCTCATTTCGATCGCGTCGAGCGAGCCCGAGGGCATGGAGAAGGCGATCAAGATGATCGAGCTGCTGCTCAAGGAGCCGGAGATCGGCGAGGTCTACGAAGGCAAGGTCACGGGCATCAAGGAATTCGGCGCCTTCGTCGAAATCCTGCCGGGCAAGGAAGGGCTGCTGCACATCTCGGAAATGGACAACAAGCGCGTCAACCGCGTGGAAGACGTGCTCAACCTCGGCGACACCGTTCAGGTGCAGGTCAAGGGCATCGACGAGCAGAAGGGCAAAATCAGCCTGACGCGCAAGCCGCTGCTGTGACCGAACATTATTTACTGAATAACGGGATCACCGTTGTCACGGAGTTGCTGCCGCACAGCGCTTCCGTGTCGGCGGGCGTCTGGGTGCGCGCGGGCGCGGTCGACGAGAGCGGGGATGCGGGCGCGCGCGCCGGCATTTCTCATTTCATCGAGCATATGCTCTTCAAGGGTACGGCACGCCGCACCTATCGGCAGATCTCCGAGGACGTCGAAAAACTCGGCGGCCAGATGAACGCCTTCACGGGCAAAGAGGGCACCTGCTACTATGTGAAATCCCTCACGGAGCATCTCGCGGAGAGTTTGGACGTGCTCGCGGACATGGTCACGGGCTCGCTCTTCGATCCTGCCGAGATGGAGAAGGAGAAGAGCGTCATCATCGAGGAGATCAAGATGATCGAGGACGTCCCCGACGACTGGGGGCACGACCTCATCGAGGACGCCGTCTTCTCGGGCGGCACGCTCGGGCACCGCATCATCGGCACGCGCGAGAGCGTCGCGTCCATCACGCGCGACGACATCCTCGCCTACACCGCCGCGCGCTACGCGCCCGACGGCATCGTGCTCGCGATCAGCGGGAAGTTTGACGCGGACGCGCTGCGCGTCACGCTGGAAGACCTCTTCGGCGGGCTTTCGGGCACGGCCCGGCCCCGTCTGTTCACGCCCGACGACGGCGCGTTTCCGCGCCGGACGTTCGTGCGCGACATCGAGCAGACGCATCTGTTTTTCGGCACGAAGGGCGCGACCTACACCTCGGAGGAGATTTACGCGTACGACCTGTACACCGCGCTGCTCGGCGGCGGCATGAGCTCGCGGCTCTTCCAGGCCGTGCGCGAGGAGCAGGGCTTGGCCTATGCGGTCTACGCTTCTCACACGCCCTACACGCGGGACGGCCAGGTCGTCATCTACGCGGGCGTTGCGGACGAAAAGGCCGAGGCCGCGGCGGCGGCGATCCGCGCGGAGATCGTGCGGCTCGCGGAGAAGCCCATTCCCGCGGAGGAGCTTGCGCGCGTGCGCGAGCAGTACAAAGGCAGCTACCTGTTCCGCAGGGAAAGCAGCAGCGCCCGCATGTTTGCGCTCGGCCGCAACCAACTGCTCTCGGGGCGCATTTTCACGGAAGAGGAAATCCTTGCGGGCGCGGA
>JAISTF010000122.1 GCA_031272745.1 Eubacteriales Family XIII. Incertae Sedis bacterium | reverse complement strand
TGCTCCCCCCCTTCTGCGCTGCCTGTCCGAGAATGCCGTTGATAAACGCCGGGGATTTTTCGGAGCCGTATTTTTTCGCGAGGTTCACCGCTTCGTTGATCGAAACGCGGACGTCGATGCCGTCCATATAGCGCATCTCCGCGAGCGCAAGCCGCAGGATCGCGAGGTCGACGCCGGCCATGCGCGCGACGCGCCATTTGTCGCTGGCCGCTTCGATCTCCCCGTCGATCTCCGCCAGATGCCCGCGCACGCAGTCGAGCCCGAAGAGGAAGTACGGCAGATCCGGCGCCTCGTCCGTCGCCGTGTCAAACAGCGCGCCGGGCGGCGTGTCCGCGGACGGATTCCCGCACCAGTCCGTCTCGTCCGCGAGAAACGCGTCGCGCGCCGCGTCGGACCAGTCGGCGATGGCGGCCATTTGAAACAACAGCCGCATCAGCAGCTCCCGCGTCTTTTTGCGATGGGTCGACGGGCTTTTCATGTTATTCCGCATGCACCCCCTGGATGTGGATATTGACCTCTTTCAACTTTACGTCGGGCACGGCTTCGAGCTCCTGCGTCACCTGCTTTTGGACATTCCATGCGACCTCGGGGATCGTCGTGCCGTACCGGACGATGAGGTAGAGGTCGACCGAGACGCCCTGGTCGCCGTCGTCCGTGAGGCGCACGCCGCGCACGGGGTTGCTTTCGCGCCGCAGGATGTCCTGCGCCTTGCGTACGACGCCGCGCGTCCCGAGCGCGTAGACGCCGGGGACGGACAGCGCGGACTCTTCGGCCAGAACCGCCAAATCTTGTGTGTCTGTGCTCCGTTCATCCATGATATAGAGTATAGCAGATTATTGGGGACTTGTATCGTTTTCCTTCCCCGCGGATTCGGGGGGTTCGTCTTCCGGGATGAGTTCGAGCGTGACCTTGTCGACGCGGCGGTCCTTCCACGACTCCACGGTCAGGCGGCAGCCGTCCTCGACGATGACCCGCTTCTCGTCGTCCTTGTCGTCCGCGATTTCGCCGAGGCGGTCGATGAGCAGCCCGCCGATCGTCTCGAAGTCGTCGGATTCCAAGCTCGTGCCCAACGCCTCGTTGATGTCATCGAGATAGAAATCGCCGTCGAGCAGCCAGTGGTTTTTGCCCTTTTTCTCCATGACCGGCTCGGAGTCGTCGTATTCGTCCGCGATGTCGCCCATGACCTCTTCGACGAGATCCTCGGTCGTCACGATGCCCGACAGCCCGCCGTATTCGTCAACGAGGAAGGCCATGTGCGTGCGGCTCTGCTTCATCTCCTCAAAGAGGTCCGCGATGTTTTTCGACTCGGGGACGAAGAACGGTTTTTGCAGGAGCTTTTTCACGTTGACGCGGTTCCACCCGACCTTCTTGGCCTGGATGATGAAGTCCTTGATGTAGAGCACGCCGACGATGTCGTCGTTGTCCTTGTCGAAGAACGGCACGCGCGAGAAGCGGCTCTTGAGCATCTCGTCGAGGTAGTCCGTGAGCGGGTCGTTGATGCTTTTCATATAGACGTCCGTGCGCGGCGGCATGATTTCGTAGGCGAGCTTGTCGTCAAACTCGAAGACGTTGTCGATCATCTCCGTGCCCGTCTCGTCGATATAGCCCGTCTCCTGCCCGACCTCGAGGATGGATTTGATCTCCTCCTCCGAGTAGATTTCCTCGATCTTGTCCTCGCGGATGCCGAACAGCCGCAGCACGGCCGCCACGGTTTTCGACAGCAGCCAGACAAACGGGAACATGACCTTCGACACCGCGTGCACGGGCTTCGCGACGGACATCGCGATCTTTTCCGGATGCTGGAGCGCGATGCGCTTCGGGATCAGTTCGCCGAAGACGAGGTTGAAAAACGCGAGCACGAATGTGATGACGACGACGGAAATCTGCATCGCGTACGGCACGCCCGTCCGCGTCAGCACGCCCGAAAAGCTCTCGGCGATCGTCGTCGCGGCCGACGCGCTCTGCAGGAATCCCGCGAGCGTGATGCACACTTGGATGACGGACAGAAAGCGGTTCGGCGTGCTCATGAGGCCGTAGAGCACCTGCGCTTTCTTGTTGCCGTCCTCCGCGAGCGATTTGATGCGCGCCTTGTTCGAAGACACCGTCGCCATCTCCGCCATCGCGAAAAACGCGTTGACGGCGATGAGCACGACGAGCAGGGCTATCTGAGGTAAGAACGATCCTCCAGGGTCTGCGTCCATATCACTTCTCCCCCTCTGCTTTGTACGCGGCGAACGCGTCCATCACAGGCTGCTTCCACTTCGAAAAATAATCCGCATAGCGCAGCGGTTCGACGTCCGCGTGCAGATAGTCGGCGTCTGTCGGATGGCAGAAAAACGTCGTGTGCGTATCCCACGCGCGCGCGTCGAAGACCTGGAACTGCCCCCAGGCGACCGCCTCGTCGAGCACGGGCAGGCCGCCGCGCTCCGTGAACGCGATGCCCTGCGCCTTCGCGACGTCCCATTTCGCGACGTCCTTCGAGGTCTGGAAGCCGAAATTCGCGATCACGAACGGCGTCGGATTTTCCGGCAGCACAGAGACGTTGAACACGCCTTCCTTCGCGATGCAGTCCTTCGAATAATTCTTGTTCATCACCGAAAAGCAAAACACGGGCTCGTCGCCCATCGAAAGCTGGCAGACCGCGTCAATCACAAACCCGGCCGCGCGGCCCTGCGCCGCGTCCTGCACCGAGGCCACATGCAGCCCATACGTCAGCTTCGTCGTCATCGCCATGATGTCCATAGCAGTATCCTTTCTATTTTGCCGCTTGCTCCACGGCCACCGCCACCGCGACCGTCGCGCCGACCATCGGGTTGTTCCCCATCCCGAGGAATCCCATCATCTCGACGTGCGCCGGCACCGACGACGACCCCGCAAACTGCGCGTCGCTGTGCATCCGCCCGAGCGTGTCCGTCATGCCGTAGCTCGCCGGCCCCGCCGCCATATTGTCCGGATGCAGCGTGCGTCCCGTGCCGCCGCCCGACGCGACGGAGAAATACTTCTTGCCGCGCTCGATGCACTCCTTCTTGTACGTGCCTGCGACGGGGTGCTGAAACCGCGTCGGGTTCGTCGAATTGCCCGTGATGGACACGTCGACGCCCTCCTGCCACAGGATCGCCACGCCCTCGCGCACGTCGTCCGCGCCGTAGCACCGCACGTCTTTTCTCTCGCCCTTGCTGTACGCGATTTCGCGCACAATATGCAGTTCGCCCGTGGAATAATCAAACTGCGTCTGCACATACGTGAACCCGTTGATGCGGCTGATGATCTGCGCCGCGTCCTTGCCGAGCCCGTTGAGGATGACGCGCAGCGGCACCTTGCGGCTCTTGTTTGCGTTTTTCACGATGCCGATCGCGCCTTCCGCGGCCGCGAAGCTCTCGTGCCCCGCGAGGAAGGCGAAGCATTCCGTCTCGTCGCGCAGCAGCATCGCCCCGAGGTTGCCGTGCCCGAGTCCGACCTTGCGATCCTCGGCGACGGAGCCCTCGATGCAAAACGCCTGGAGCCCGATGCCGATGGCCTCGGCCGCTTCCGCCGCGCCTTTTGCGCCCTTCTTCAGCGCGATGGCCGCGCCGACCGTGTAGGCCCAGCCCGCATTCTCAAACGCGATCGACTGTACGCCCTTCACAATCTCGTAAGGGTCAAAGCCCTTCGCTTTGCAGAGATCGCGGCATTCCTCGACCGACGTTATTCCATATTCGGAAAGAACGCCGGTGATCTTGCCGATTCGTCTTTCATAACTTTCAAACAGCGCCATTTCTCATTCCTCCCGCGGGTCTATCACCTTCGCGGCCTCGTCGAACCGGCCGTAGGAACCCGTCGCTTTTTTGATCGCCTCGTTTGCGTCTTCGCCTTTTTTCACGGCTTTCATCACCTTGCCGAGGTTCACGAATTCGTAGCCGATGATCTGGTCTTCCGCGTCGAGCGCGAGCCGCGTCACATAGCCCTCGGCCATCTCGAGGTAGCGCGCGCCCTTCGCCTTCGTGCCGTACATCGTACCGAGCTGGCTGCGCAGCGTGCCGCCGAGGTCTTCGAGGCCCGCGCCGACCGGCAGCCCGCCCTCGGAAAACGCCGTCTGCGACCGCCCGTAGGCGATCTGCAGGAAGAGCTCGCGCATCGCCACGTTGATGGCGTCGCAGACGAGGTCCGTGTTGAGGCATTCGAGCAGCGTCTTGCCCGGCAGGATTTCCGCGCACATCGCGGCGCTGTGCGTCATGCCCGAGCAGCCGACCGTCTCAACGAGCGCCTCCTCGACGATGCCGTCCTTCACGTTGAGCGTCAGCTTGCATCCGCCCTGCTGCGGCGCGCACCAGCCGACGCCGTGCGTGAGCCCGTTGATGTCCTTGATTTCCTTCGCCTGCACCCATTTCCCCTCTTGCGGGATGGGCGCGGGCCCGTGATACGCGCCCTTCGCGACGGGGCACATATGCTCCACTTCCGTTGAATAAATCATTTCACTGCCTCCTAAGACAATTGTTTACTTTCCGTGCACGGTCCGGTCGTTCGCCGTTCCCGAGGCGCCTTCCGGCGTCAGCTTCTCCCCGATGGTCTTCATCGCCGCGGCAATGTTTTTCTCGAACGTCGCCATGTTTTTCTCGAGCCGTGCGAAATGTTCCTTCAGCGCGGTCGCGTTTTCAAAGATGATGTTGTCGCAGAAATGCTTCGCGTGCTCCAGCTCTTCCTTTGTCTTCACGGTCCACGCGAGCACGGGCAGGCCGAGCTTCTCGCGGAAATCCGCGATGCGGTCGTTCGGGAAGCTGTGGATCTCGAACGAAAGGAAGTCCGGCTTCGCGATGAAGAACAGGCGCGCGTTTTTGATGCCGGCCTTCTTGATGCGCATGAGCTTCATATCCTCGAATTTCGACGAAAGCAGCCCGCACGCGATCGTCGGGTCGAGCTTGCGCACATAGCGGATCACGAAGGGGTTGAACGCCTGGATCGCGAACTCGCCGCCGTAGCGCTGCAGCCGTTCGATGACGATGCGTTCGAGCGGTTTTCGGTGCTTTTTGATTTCCACGAGGATCGGCACGCGGCCGTCCACGAGCGCGAGGAACTCCTCAAAGGTCGGGATCTGCAGGTCCGTGCCGCGGAAGCGCAGCGCCTTGATTTCCTCGATCGTCATCTTTTCGATGTCGCGGTCGACGCCCGTGAGTCGCAGGACGTTGTCGTCGTGGAAGACGACCGCCTCGCCGTCCTTGGAAAGCTGGACGTCCAATTCGATGGAAATGCCCGCCGCGATGGCGGCTTCAAACGCGGGTACCGAATTTTCCGGCGTCGTTTCGTCATGCAACCCCCGATGCGCGATCGGGCGCGACGTCATCCATTTCTCGCATTCGATGGGATGGAAATTGTCCCCTGCTTCTTTATAAACCCCTTGTTTGCCCTCTTTTTTCATCGCCCTATATGGTAGCACACCTTCACCGCGACCGCAAGCGGCAGATTGCGGGATACAGCGCGGACGCGACGATGACGCCGCCCGCCCACTGGATGCAGTTGAACGGAATCGCGGCGAGCGCCTGGTTTGCGTTGAAAAGGACAGCCTCGAAACCCGCGTAGCCGCCCACCATGATCGCGCCGCCGAGGATCGCCGTGAGGACGAAGCGCCCCGCCCCGTCTTTTTCCATGAGCTTGCCGCAGACGAAACCCATCGCGCCCTTGACGACGGCGGTCGGCAGCGCGTACGCCACATAGCCGCCCGCGAGGTCCGACAGCGCCGACCCGATGGCCGCCGCGACCGCCCCCCAGGGCCCGCCGAGCAGGAAGCCCGCGATGTACACGGGCGCATCGCCGATGTTGAGGTAGCCGCCCGACGCAATCGGAATCGGAATGCGCACGATGTACGTGACAACGAAAATAACAGCCGCCATCAGCGCCGTGATCGTGATCTTCTGTGTCCGCCTGTTGATTTGCATCTTGCGCGTTAGTATACCACACTATTCAAATATGATATTGTCGCAATAGCGCGCCGCCTTCTCGCGCTCCGCCTCCGTACGCGCCGTCCACCCGAGCACGGGAAGCCCCGCCGCCCGAAACGCCGCCACCTGCGGATTCGGCAAGTCGCCGATCGCATACGAGATAAAGTCCGGTTTGCTGAGGAAATTCAACCGAAACCGCCGAAGCGGCACACGTTTGTACAACGGAAGCTGGTTTTTCGTAAACCACGCGCACAACTGCCCGCGCAGAATCTCCGGCCGGTTTTTCCGCACCCGCGCAAGCGAAAACGGGTTGAAACTCTGCACCGCGAACACCGTCCCGTACCGCCGTCCGCAGTCGTACAGCGTCCCGCAAAGCCGATCCTCCAAAAGCCCCGCGCGCCCGTCGTTCTTGATCTCGATGAGCAGCGGCACCCGATCCCCTACCGTCTCCAAAAGCTCTTCCAACGTCGGAATCGCCTCAGTTGTTTTTGCCAGCCGCAACTCCCGCAGCTCCGCCAGCGTCCGCTCCCGCACAAACCCCTGCGCCCCCGTCATCCGCATCAAATCAAAATCGTGGAAACACACGAGCCACCCGTCCTTCGTGAGCTGCACGTCCGTCTCAATCGGATGCCACGCCGCAGCCGCAGCCCGAAACGCCGCCATCGAATTCTCCGGAACCGCGCGGTTCCCGTCGTGCAGCCCGCGGTGCGCCACCGGCCGCGTCCGCAGCCACGCTCCGCCCTGCGCCGAAATCCGCTCGTCCGTGCTCATCCGCTTCGCCGCCGCCCCCTACACATTCCCGAGATACACATGCCGCAGCCGCGCCTTCGCGATGTCCTCGAAACGCCGCATCGTCGCAAGGCGCGTCGCCTCATGCCCCTCGGCATAACGATAACGCGGAAAAAACCGCGAGATATGCAGCGGCAGTTCCGGACTCACATCCGCGAGGAAGTCCGCCATCGCCGCCATCTCCTCCGGCGCGTCGTTTTCCCCGTCGATGAGCAGGCACGTCACCTCCACATGGCAGCGCCCCGCCGCCAGCCGGATGTTTTCCTTCACGGTCTCCAAATCCCCGCCGATTCGCCGGTAGAAACCGTCGCCGTACCCCTTGAGGTCGACATTCATCGCGTCGATCAAAGGCAATAACGTTTCCCATTGCCGCCTGTTCGCATAGCCGTTTGTGACGAGCACGTTTTTCATGCCGCGCGCCCGCACGAGCCGCGCCGTATCCCGCACGAATTCAATGCCGACCAAGGGCTCATTGTAGGTGTAGGCCACGCCGATGTTCCCTTCCCCCGCGAGCCGCGCCGCCTCATCCGCGATCTGCTCCGGCAACACCGTCCGGAAACCCGCAGGGGACGCCCTCGAAATCTCATGATTCTGGCACCACGGGCACGTCAAATTGCACCCGAAACTCCCCACCGACAGGATGCGGCTCCCGGGATGAAACCGGTTCAACGGCTTCTTCTCAATCGGATCCAGCGCGATCGACGTGACCTTCCCGTAATTCAGGGACGTCACCTTGTCCCCGTCCGGCGCCACCCCCCGCGCCCCGCAAGCCCCGACAACCCTGGTCGTAGGGGCGGCATCCTGCCGCCCGCCATCCGTAGGGGCGGCATCCTGCCACCCGCCATCCGTAGGGGCGGCATCCTGCCGCCCGCCCGAGCCGTGCGCAAACACGCACCCCCTCGGACACACATCACAAACAACCGCGTCCGCCGCAGTCCCGTTCACGTATACCGCACCACCTCGAAGCGTTCGAGCTTCACGCGCGCGCGATCCCGCTCCGCGATGCCCGCTTTTTTCATCGCGATGGAGACCTGCTCCGCCGCCGTGTCGACGCCGTCCAGATCCGGCAACAGCAGCCCGCGCCGCCCGCCGAGGCTCACGATGACGCCGTAACGCTTCGGGTCGAGCGCATCCTCGGACGCGACGGGCTCCGCGTCTCCGAGCACGTCGACGGAAATCGACAGATACGGGAGTTCGTCTTCGGTGATCGCTTCAAACCGCGGATCGCGCGTCGCGGCGCTCACCGCGTTCTGCCGGATCTCGTCCGCCACGCTGCCGGCCGTCGGCGCGATCGTCCCGATGCAGCCGCGCAGCGCTCCGTGCTTCTTGATGGACACGAACACGCCCGCGCGCCGCGCCGTCATCTCTTCCGGCAGGGTTCCCTCGTCCCCGCCCGCGGCCGCTGCCGGAATCCGGCCCGTCCGCACATAGGACTCGACCACGGCCCGTGCAAGCGCCGTCTGCGGGCTCTCCGCGGCATGACGCGCTGCCGCCCGCTCCGCCTCGCGCGCCAAATACGCGTCAAGGAAACGCCGGTCGTTTTCGGGCGGCAGGATGCCGCCCCTACAATCATCCAAAGAAACACCCTCACAAATACCCGTAGGGGCG
>JAISTF010000118.1 GCA_031272745.1 Eubacteriales Family XIII. Incertae Sedis bacterium | reverse complement strand
GCGCAAATTCGAGAGCGAAGAGGAGGCGCGGCAGTTCGTAGAATTCTGCTTCGAGCCGGGCAGCGCGGGCAACGAGCGGCTGAAGCAGGTGTTGGCGGAGATGCTCGCGGGGAACATGGAAAAACCTCCAAAAAAGACAGCGAAAAAAGCGGTGAAAGAGCAAGGGAAATGAGAATGTATGTTTGCGATATGATATACTATTCGTAGGGGAATAAGCACCGCCGAGAGATACAAGAAAGGAATCAGAGATAGGAAATGGCTACAAATATCAAGGTGATTGATACAGAAATTCGAGTCCTGAAGATGAACGATTGGGACTACATTTCATTGACGGACATGATCCGAGCCAAAGACGGCGGTTTTTTCATCTCGGACTGGCTTCGGAATCGCAATACAATTGAGTTCCTTGGTGTCTGGGAGCAAATACACAACCCGGATTTTAATTATGGTGAATTCGCCACAATTAAGAGTCAAGCCGGATTGAACAGCTACAAAATCAGCGTCAAAAAATGGGTTGAAAAGACGAACGCGATTGGCCTGAAGGCATCCGCGGGGCGTTATGGCGGAACGTATGCCTACAAAGACATCGCCTTTGAGTTCGGGATGTGGATTAGCCCACAGTTCAAGATATATCTCATCAAAGAATTTGACCGGCTTAAAGCCGAAGAGGTTCAAAGGCAATCGCTCGAATGGGATTTGCAAAGGACTTTGACGAAAATCAACTACAAGATTCATACCGGGGCCATCAAGGCGCATATTGTGCCTCCGACGGTCACGAAAGAACAGGCAAGTATTATCTACGCGTCCGAAGCCGATATGCTCAACGTGGCACTGTTCGGAAAGACTGCCGGGCAATGGCGCAAGGAGAATCCAAAATTGGATGGCAATATGCGCGACTATGCAACGCTTGAACAATTGGTCGTTCTTTCAAATATGGAAAGCATCAACGCACTTCTTATCAAGCAAGGTCTGCCGCAAGGCGATAGGCTCGTGCAGCTCAACCAAGTTGCGATTTCACAGTTGTCCGCACTGGCTGGCAACACCCATATCAAGCGGTTGAAAGATAGTGCGTCGGAGAAGAAAAAACGTGAAAGCCGTCATCTACGCCCGCTATTCGAGCGACAATCAGCGTGAGGAGTCCATCGAAGGGCAGCTGCGCGAATGCAATACGTTTGCGGAGAAGCAGGGGTTTTCAATTCTGAACGCGTATGTTGACCGTGCGCTCTCCGCGAAGACGGACGACCGTCCGGGATTCCAGCAGATGATTCGCGATGCGGGGAAAGAGCTGTTCGAAGTAGTGATTGTCTGGAAGCTTGACCGCTTTGCCCGCAACCGTCACGATTCCGCGCACTACAAGGCACTCTTGCGGATGCACGGTATTAAAGTTGTGTCAGCGACTGAATCTATTACAGCGGCTCTCCGATGGCGGGCGAAAGCGGCACGAGCCATACAGAGAAAGTCTATCGCTACTACAAATGCCTGTCCGCGAAGAAGCGTCGCGGCTGCAAGTTCAAGCCCGTCAAGAAAGGTTGGATTGAAGACCTCGTCGTCACGCATCTCGTGAATGTCATCTTCGATGATGATGTGCTCGAAGACATCGCAAATACGCTTGTCGCGCTCGACCGCAAGGAAAGCGACGCGATTCCCTTGCTCAGAAAACAACTGTTCGAATATAGAATCGTTTGGCGCACCAAGACAACACCCGACGGGTTTCCGTCGGGTGTTTCCTTCAAATCCTAAAGCGCGGCGTTGCGTCAGATCAGCGACACGACCGGCTTGATCAGGTCGGGGGTCTTGTCCTTCATCATGAGGAGCGCCTCTTCGAGGTCCTCGAATTTGTGGAAGCGGTGCGTGAGCAGCGGCTTCACGTCGAGGCGCCCGTAGACGAGCAGCTTCGAGAGGTATTCCATGTTTTTGCGGCCGCCGGGCATCAGGCCGCCGGCGATGCGGATGTGGCCCATGCCGAGGCCCCATTCGACGCGCGGAATCTTGATGTAGTCGCCCGTGCCGAGGTAGTTGATGTTGGAGACGATGCCGCCGCGCCGCACCATGCGCACGGCCTGGTCGAACGTGTTCACGTCGCCGCCCGCGATGATGACCTTGTCGACGTAGATGCCGTTGTTCTTGTCAAGAATCTGGTCGACGATGTCGCCGTCGTGGTAGTCGATGAGGTCCGTCGCGCCGTAGCCGACCGCGACCTCGCGGCACTTCTCGCGCGAACCGACCGCAAAGACGCGCCCCGCGCCGCGCAGCACGCTGCCCGCGACGGCCATGAGGCCGACGGGGCCGATGCCGATGACCGCGACCGTCTCGCCGTAGGCGACTTCCGCGAGGTCCGCGCCGTGGAAGCCCGTGGGCACCATGTCGGAGAGCATGACCGCGTCGACGGGGTCGATCTCATCGGGCAGGTGGGCGAGGTTGCCGTCCGCCTCGTTCACATGGAAATACTCCCCGAACACGCCGTCCTTCATATTGGAAAACTTCCAGCCGTTCAGCATCCCACCGGAGTGCTGCGAGATGCCCATCTGCGACTCGACCGCGCTCCAGTCCGGCGTGATCGCGGGCACGATGACCCTGTCGCCGGGCTTGAAATCCTTGACCAAGGCACCGACTTCGACGACTTCCGCGGACGCTTCGTGCCCGAGGATCAGGTCGTGCCGCTCGCCGAGCGCGCGCTCCCAGACCGTGTGCACGTCCGATGTGCATGGCGACAGCGCCAGCGGCTTGCACAGCGCGTCCAGAGGCCCCACCTTCGGGATGTCTTTCTCGATCCATCCGACCGTGTCAAAACCGAGCATTGCGAATCCCTTCATCTTCTTGTTTGCCATACTATCTTTGTAACTCCTTCATATATAATAATGGTTGCGTGTGTGCGTCGAATTGCGCACACATTCATGTTACTGTAATTTTCAATGCGTTGTCAATGGTTTGAAAAATAGTAGAAAAATTCAGTTATCTCGTCTATGATATAATTTTGCAATAACTTTTGCACGGAGAGGAGCGTTTTCGCAGATGAAAGAATTGTTATCGGGCAACGAGGCATTGGCGCGCGGGTTGTACGAGGCCGGCGTGCGGTTCGCTTCGGCCTATCCGGGGACGCCGAGCACGGAGATCCTCGAAGAGCTTGCGCAGTACAAGGACGAGCTGTACTGCGAGTGGGCGCCGAACGAAAAGGTGGCCGTCGAGGCGGCCTACGGGGCGTCGATGGCGGGCGCGCGGTCGGCGGCCGCGATGAAGCACGTCGGCTTGAACGTCGCGGCGGACCCCGTCTTCACGGCGGCGTACAACGGCATCGGCGGCGGGTTCGTCATCGTCACGGCGGACGACCCGGGCATGCACAGCTCGCAGAACGAGCAGGACAACCGGCATTACGCAAAGGCCGCGAAGCTGCCGATGCTCGAGCCGGCGGACAGCGCGGAATGCCTCGCGATGGCGCGCGCGGCGTTTGACATCTCGGAGCTGTTCGACACGCCGGTGTTGCTCAGGATGACGACGCGCGTATGCCATTCCAAAAGCCTTGTGGAGACGGGGGCGCGCGCGGAGCAGCCCGTGAAGCGTTATGAAAAAAACATCGAAAAATATGTCGCGACGCCGGCCAACGCGACGAAGCACCATCCGCAGGTCGAGGCGCGCATGGAATCGCTCGCGGCGTATTCGGACGCGAACGCGCTCAATTTCGCGGAGTCGGGGGACGGGAAGCTCGGCGTGGTCGCGGCGGGCGCGGCGTACCAGTACGCGCGCGAAGCGTTCCCCGAGGGAACGGGATTTTTCAAGCTCGGCATGAGCTGGCCGCTTCCGATCGAGCGGCTCCGCGCGTTTGCGGCTTCGGTCGAAACGCTGTATGTGGTCGAGGAGCTCGACCCCTTCCTCGAGGATGCGCTGCGCGCGGCGGGCATCGCGTGCGTCGGCAAGGAAAAGATTCCGAAGATCCTCGAACTCAACCCGCAAATCGTGAAACAGGCCGTGTTCGGCGAGACGCCGGAAACGGTGGGCGTGGACGCGGCGGCGGCACCGAGGCCGCCCGTGCTCTGCCCGGGCTGTCCGCACCGCGGGTTTTTCTACACGCTTTCCAAACGCAAGGATGCGGTCGTCTGCGGCGACATCGGCTGCTACACGCTCGGCTGCGCGCCGCCGCTGAACAGCATCGAGACTTGCGTCTGCATGGGCGGCGGCTTCACGGTCGCGGCGGGCATGGCGAAGGTCTTCGAGCAGACGGGCGACGAGCGCGTCGTCTTCGGCGTCATGGGCGATTCGACCTTCCTGCACAGCGGCATCACGGGCGCCTGCGAGATCGTGTACAACGGCGCGAACCTCATCCCCTGCGTGCTCGACAACAGCATCACGGCGATGACGGGCCAACAGCAAAACCCCGCGACGGGGCGTACGCTGATGGGGGCGCCGGCGCCGGCGGTCTCCATCGAGAGCCTGCTCACGGCGTGCGGCTTCGCGCGCGTCATCACGGTCGACCCGCAGGACCTCGGGGCCATGCAGCAGGCGGTCGACGAGGCCGTGGAAAGCGCGGCGGCGGGCATCCGCGCGGCCATCATCACGCGAAGGTCGTGCCTGCTCATCAAGGGGCTGCCCTTGGAGAAGGGGCTGTGCGCGGTGGACGCGGCAAAATGCAAGGCGTGCAAGATGTGCACGAAGGTCGGCTGCCCGGCGGTCGCGATGGGGCCGGAGGCGGCGGAGATCGACGCGGCGCTCTGCTCGGGCTGCACGGTCTGCAAGCAGGTGTGTCCGTTCGAGGCGATCGACGAGGTGAGGAAACAGACAGTGGGGTATTTTTAGATGAAGGACAATGTGAAAAACATCATGCTGGTCGGCGTCGGCGGGCAGGGCGCGATCCTGACGAGCCGGATTCTGACGCAAGGGTTGATCCGCGCCGGATACGACGTGAAGATGAGCGAGGTGCACGGCATGGCGCAGCGCGGCGGGAGCGT
>JAISTF010000010.1 GCA_031272745.1 Eubacteriales Family XIII. Incertae Sedis bacterium | reverse complement strand
GTTGCGCGCCTGCGACTCGCCCGAAAACGCTTCCATCAAATTGGCCTCTGTCTTCGTGCCCTTCAGTTTTGGATCGATTGCCATGTCACTTACCTCCGTTTTTTGAATAACACTGCTTTCTCCGTCTCGTAATGACCGTGAGTGTCTTCATCATAGCAGAGATTCGCGGCCTCGGCAATGCCCGAAAAGGATGCTCCGTGCCAATTTGCGGGAAATATTCGAAATATCATCCTCAGGATGATAGACGGGCGCGGGGAAATGTGCCATGATGGGGGCAGGGTTGGAGGGGCGCGCCGCGCTCCTTCGTGCGAGGCGCCGGGCGCATCGGATTGGGAGGTTGGATGAAATGAAGACGTCAGTGGTGAAAAAACATGGCGGCCGGAGGGGCGCCCTCTCGGCAGTCCTCTGCGCGCTGATTTGCGCGTCGGTCTTGCTTGCGTCCGTGTTTTCGGGGGCGGGGGTAGCGTACGCCGCCGCGAATCCGCCGGAAGATATGACGCTCGTGCTGTACGAAGAGGAAGACACCGTGTACATCGTGAACGGCGGCACGGTCAACCATCTTTCCGCGCAGGACGGCAGCTGGGCGTATGACCCGGCCACCAACACGCTCACGCTGACGGACTACACGGGCTATTGCGTATGGGCCGGGGGCTGCGAAACGCTGAACATCCGAATCGTCGGCACGGTGACGCTGTACGGCGGCTATGATTCGCCGATCGCCGTGTACTACGGTAGCTCTTCGCCGGGATCCGTTGCCATCAGCGGCGCGGCGGACAGCGTGCTGTACGCCGGCTGGCCCGTGGGCGGGTACGCGGGCTACGAATACGGGGGCGCCGGGATATATGCGGATGACGGTATCAGCATCTCAGGCGAGCTAAGCGTATATGCGCAGGGCAGCTGGTCTGGACTCGGTTGCTGGCAAGGCGACGTGGTCATCTCAGGGAATCCTACCGTGAATATCAAACAAACGGAAGATAATCCGTATAACGGCGGCATATGTACTGGTGAAGGAAGTATCGCCATCAAGGGCGGAAGTGTATTCATCGAAACCGCCGGTGATGTGGCTGCGATATCCTCCGGCTGGGATGACGATCTCGACGGCGTGTATGACGCTGGTGACTACGACATTGTTGGCAGCATCACCATTGAAAATGCCATCGTGAGCGCGCCGAAAGGAATCGTCAGCCGCTTCGGCGGCACGAAAGATATCGATGCCATCGTCGACGAGGGCGGCGGCTATGAGCTTGT
Source organism: Eubacteriales Family XIII. Incertae Sedis bacterium (assembly GCA_031272745.1). Taxonomy (GTDB): domain Bacteria; phylum Bacillota; class Clostridia; order Peptostreptococcales; family Anaerovoracaceae; genus WRFF01. The sequence continues at coordinate 5,908 of JAISTF010000010.1, read as the reverse complement.
GGGCGATATGACGGTGCGCGGCGATATGACACTGAGCGACGGCGAAGGGAATCCCATCAGCATCACGGTGGGCAGCGGGCAGACGCTGAATGTGGCTGCGGGGGCAACGCTGACCGTGCCCGAGGGGGCGAGCGTGACCGTGGCGAGCGGTGGCTCGGTCGGGATAGCGGGCGCGCTGGTCAACAACGGCAGCATTGAAAACAGCGGCATGGTGGCGCTGAACGGCGGGACGTACAGCGGGAGCGGCGCCCTTTCCGGCAGCGGCGCGTCAAATGTGCCGTTCACCGTGACCTGGGATGCGAACGGCGGGAGCGTGTCGCCGCAGGCCTCGTCCGTGAACGCCGGCGCGGCGGTCGGCACGATGCCCACCCCCACGCGCGAGGGCTATGCCTTCGATGGCTGGTTCACGGCGGCGGAGGGCGGTACGGCTGTCACGGCCGAGACCAAGGTCACCGGGAACGTGACGTATTATGCGCGCTGGACGAAAGAAATTTTCGACCTCGACCCGCCGCTCGCGCGGGTGACGCAGATCCGCGCGGCGCAGACGACGTTCTACGTCGTGAAGAAAAACAGCATCACGATACCGGTGGCGTATGACCTTGCGGAAGGCGATACGGCGCAGCCCGTGCTGACGTGGGCGAGCAGCAAGCCGAAGGTGGCGAAGGTGGACGCGGCGACGGGCAAGGTGACCGCGGTCAAGGCGGGCACGGCGAAGATCACGGTGACCGCCGAAGGCGGCAAGAGCAAGACGTTCACGGTGAAGGTGGTCGCGAAGGCGCTGAAGGCCAAGGCGGTGGTGGTGAAGAAGCCCCCGAAAACGCTGGCCGTCGGCAAGACGAAGGCACTGAAGGCGAGCGTGAGCCCCGCCAAGGCGACGGGCGCGGTGCTCACCTTCAAGAGCAGCAAGCCGTCGGTCCTGTCCGTGGACAAGGCGGGCAAGCTGACGGCGCTGAAGAAGGGCACGGCAAAGATCACCGTCAAGGCCGGCGGCAAAAAAGCCACCATAGAAATCACCATAAAATGAATGTAGGGGCGGGGCTTGACCCGATAATCCAGCATAGACCCATTCCCGTACCTACGAATGCGCGAAAAATGGTATCGTGAAGGCGTACTTGGAGATACACGGATCGGAGGTGCGCAACATGAGAAACCGGAACAGATTGCATATCGAAATCAGGCGATTTTTCTACCGATTTTCAATCTATTCTGGAAGTTGTCGCTCGACGGAGCGGTCTCCGCGGCCGATTTTTCAAGTAGTGAAGCGCCGGGGCGGGAAATATTCGAAATATCATCCTCAGGATGATAGACACGGGCAGCTCCGTGCGCCATAATGTAGGCATTGGAAACCATGATTCGGCCCAGCGGGACATGGAGGGAAACAGCATGTCTGGTGAGAAAATACGGATTGTCCTCATCGAGGACCAGGCCATCGTGCGCGAGTCGCTCGCGCATCTGCTGAACGCGCAGGAAGACATGACCGTCGTGGGGCAAGACGGCAGCGCGGCAAACGCCGCCGCGCTGTGTGCCGCGCACGCGCCGGATCTGGTGCTGATGGACGTTGTCACGGACGGCGGGGAGAGCGGGATTGCCGCCGCGGCCGGCCTGAAAGAAGACGACTCCGATCTGTGCATCATCCTCATGACCAGCATGCCCGACATCACCTTCGTCGACGAGGCGCGGCAGGTCGGCGTGGATTCCTTTATTTACAAAAACATGGGGAGCGAGATGCTGTGCGCCGCGATTCGCGGCGTGATGAATGGGTACCACACCTTCCCAGCGAGCACCGTGCCGCCGGAACTGCCGGACGGCCTGTCCCTGACGGAGCGGGAGGTGCAGGTGCTGCGCGGCGTGTGCGAGGCGAAGAGCCGCAAGGAAATCGCGGACGAGATGTATCTGTCCGAAGGCACGGTGAAAAACATCATCACGACGATTTTGAACAAGACGGGGTATGAAAGCATCACAAAACTCGCCATCGTTGTCCTGTCAAAAGGATATATCACCCTGATGAAATGATGGGTCTCGCCTATACATACGAGGCGGAGGTGACTCTGTTCTACATCCTCTTCTTCGTGCTGCTGACATTCTGGGCGTACACGATGTTCCTGCGCATCGCGGACAAACAATTGCGCGGCGACATGCTTTGGGCCTGCGCGTTGGTCATCGTTCTGCTGCTTCTCCGCATCGCCGACCGCATGACGCCGGACGCGGGTCTGCAGCGATACCTCGGATACTTCTATTATATTCCGCTCATCTTCGTCCCGACGATCGCGGGGCGGATGGGCCTGCGCATCAGCGACGCCGACAGGACGTGGGCGGGGCGCGTATACGGGGCCGTTTCGATTGCCGTCGGCCTTGCGCTTTTCGCGCTCGTCATCACCAACGATTTGCACGGCCTCGCGTTCGATTATTACGAAGGCTTTGCCGATCCGGATGTCTACCGCTACGGCATCGTTTATCAAATTCATACCGTGCGGGCCTTCTGGCTCCTCTTGCTTTTCGTCGGCCTCGCCGTGCGCAAATTTTGGCCCCACCACAGGCGCAGCACCGTCCCCGTCCTCGCCACGCTCGCCGCCATCATCCTGTACTTCACGGGCTTCTCTCTGAAAGTGCCCGCCTTCCGCAACACCGACTTTTCCTTGATTTTCGGCATATCCACGCTCATCCTGTTGGAAGTCATGCTCCGATCCGGATTTTTGCAGAATAACGTCCGCTATATGGATCTGTTTCGCTATGCGAAGGTGGATGTGCATTTGTTTTCTTCCGGGCTTCGCCCCGCGTTTTCGACCGATGCCGCGACGCCGCTTTCGCCTGCGCTTTTGGCGCGCGTGGAGGAGGCGGTGTCGGCGGGCGCGCCGCTGCCCGCGCCGATTGCGGGGGATGACGCGCGGGACGTCCGGCACACGCTGTACCGGGTGCAGGGCGGGTACGCGCTATCTACCGTTTCGCTTGCACGCGTGGCCGCATTGCGGGAAAAACTCGACGAGCGGCGGAAACGGCTCTCCGACAGAAACGAATATCTCTCCCATACGGGCGACATCCTGCGCAGGCAGGCGCAGCTTGCGGCTTCGCGGGAAGTCTATGAAAAACTCAGGGCGGATCTCGCCGGGCGGAGGGAGGAATTCGACCGGATGCTGTCTTCCCTGCCGGAGCGGTTCGAGGCCCGGACGCGCAAGGAATGGCTGGGAAACATTGTGCGCATCAAAGGGCTCGTGAATTATTGGAAAAGGCGCGGCGGTCTTGCCTTGCAGGAAGCGGCGGGGGAAACGGTCGAGATCCGGTCTCTTGCGCTCTGGGCGGAAGAAGCGTTTTTTGAAGTCTCCGCCGCGGGTTTTGCGGGCGGCGTTTCCTGTCGCGAAAACCGGCAGGTTCCGGCGGCGGTGGCTGCGCTCGCCTACGACCTGTTCTTCCATGCGCTGGACAGCGCCTTGCAGGACGGCGCGGAGTCCATGCTTGTCAGCGTGGCGGGCGGGACGGAAGAAAGGCCCGTCTGCGCGCTCCGGATTGTCGTGGACGACAGATTGGTCGTGCGTCTGGAGGAGCCGCTATGATGAGCTTGTGCCGCTTCTCGCCCGAGGCGCTTCTGTGCATAGAGACGGTTCTCGCCCTTGCCGTCTGCGTGCAATCCGTCGCCCTGATTTTTGTCGCGGCGCGATTTGAGGAGAAGCGATTGTCGCCGGCGGTCCTTTTCGAAGGCGCATTGCTCGTCCAGCTGGTCTGTTCCGCGGTGATGACGGCCTTGACGTCCATCGAAATGCAGGCCGGGGTGGTCTATCCCGTCTGGGCGCCGGCGCGATGGCTCGGCCTGCTTCCCGTGGCCGCGGGCTTGCTGTTGCTCGCGGAGCGGGCGCAGCCCCGGCGCGCCGCCTTGGACGCGGTCGTTTGCGTGGCGTTGCTCATTCCGATCCTGCCGTTTCTGCCGTTTGCGACGCCGGATTCCGATGCGTTTTGGATCGCGCTGTTTTTTGTGGCGCAGAATTTCTGGTTCGCCTTTCGCGCCGCCCGCCGCCTGCACGCGGCGAGCGGGGTCCTGCGCGAGACCATCTCGGCGTTTTCGTTCAAGGACGCGGCGGACAGCATGCCGCTCGGCATCCTTTTCGCCACGGAGCACGGGAAGCCCCTCATCGAAAACAGGGTCATGACAGACCTGCTTGCCCGGTTTGGCGTCCGCGGCGCGTATGATGCAAATCATGTCTGGGCGGCTGCCGCGTCGGGATGGGCAGAGGGCGACGCCTTGTCCGTCACGCCGCTTTCGGGCGCGCTGCTCGTCCGGGCGGAGGACGGGAAGTCTTGGTTGTTTTCCCGCGAAGAGGTGCTTGTGAAGAGGGAGCTGCTTGTGCGGTTCATGGCCGCGGACGTCACGGAGGAAGACGCGCTGAACCGGGAGCTCGAAGAGGCCGGCGCGCGGCTTGCCGCCGCGGGGGCGGCGCTCGCGGCCGCGATGGAAAGCATCGGGGAGGTCGAGAAACAAAACGCGTTCCTGCATATGCGCATCCGGCTTCATGATGAACTCGGACAGAGGCTGTCCATTCTGAACCGCTGGCTCGAAAATGTGCCGGACGGCGCGCCTTCCTCGGAAGTGAAGAACCTGCTCGCCGACCTGCCCGGAATCCTTCTCGAGAACGACGTATCCGAGGAAGCGTATGCGCTCTCCGCGCTCGCGGAGTCCTTCGGGCTCATCGGCGTGGCCATCAAAACGGACGGGGTGCTGCCGGAAGGCCCGGCGGCTTCCGTGTTTGTCAGCGTCCTGCGCGAAGCCGCGACCAACGCCGTCCGCCACGGCGCGGCAAAGACCGTGCGCGCACGCTTCCGCACGGAACGCGGCCGGTACATCATGGAAATCGAAAACGACGGAGAAACCCCCGAGGGCGCACTCCGCGCCGGCACCGGACTCACCGGCATGCAGCACCGCCTTGCGCGCATCGGCGGCACGCTCAGGATAGAAACCACCCCCCGCTTCCGCATCATCGCGGAGGCCGGGGTTTCAGTGTAATTGTCACGGGGACGACAACTGACAAACCTTTTTTTGGACTTGAGGGGCAAAAAATCGGCGAATTTTTGGACATGAGGTGTGGACGGGGCGGCGCGTTCTTTTATATGCTGACCGTGGATCAAAGGAGGAGAGACAGATGAATAAGAAAAATGCGCGAATCGGTCGATGGATCGTCACCGTGGCGTTTTCGCTGGCGCTTGTGTTCGCCCTGCCGCTTGGGGCGAGCGGGTTTTCCGCGAATGCGGGAGGCGGCGCAGCGGCGGGCGGATCGCCCGTGGTGAAAGCCGTGCGGGACGCCGCGAACGTCAACGCCTACGCCGCCGCGAAGACCGTGAAGGTCAAGGCGACGTTCCACGCGAACGGCGGCAAGGTCAGCGGCAAGGCGAAGGTCACGAAGACGAAGACCAAGGGCAAGAAGCTCGGCAAGCTGCCGGTCACCAAACGCACGGGCTACACGTTCAAGGGCTGGTACACGAAGAAGGCTGGCGGCAAGAAGATCACGAAAAACACGAAGATCAAGACGACGACGACTTACTACGCGCATTGGGAGAAGACGTCCGGCGGTGATGGCGGCGGCGGCAACGGCGACGGCGACGGCGGCACGGATCCTGCTCCGGCTCCCACGCCCACTCCGGCTCCCACACCCACGCCGACCCCGGATCCCAACCCCGTCATCGGAGAAGGCCCCGACACCGACGGCGACGGATACTCGGATAGTTTTGAAATCGCGACCGGCTCGGACCCGAGCGACCCGAACAGTGTTCCGGGAGAAGGCGGCGGCGGCACACCCACACCGCAGACGATAGCCGTCAATAGCGTGTCGTTGAATCAAACAAACGCGAGCGTACCTATGGGAGAAACAAAGCAGCTCGTCGCATTTGTGTTGCCAAGCAGCGCCACCGACAAAACCGTCACTTG
>JAISTF010000229.1 GCA_031272745.1 Eubacteriales Family XIII. Incertae Sedis bacterium | reverse complement strand
CGGGGGGGTCCCCCCCCCCCCCACATCGCCCCCGCCCCCCCCCGCGGTCGCGGGCGGCGCGGGCGGGCCCACCCCCCCGGGGGGGGTGGGCGGCCCGATGCCGGACTTGCTCTTCGTGGACCCTGCGGCTTCGGTCGCTTCATCCCCTGTAGGGGCGGCATTCTGCCGCCCGTCTGCATCGGCAGCGGCTTCCGCTTCGGGCGGGCGGCTGGAAGCCGCCCCTACTGTCTCTTCCTCTGTGGCGGGATCTTCATTTGTATCGTCCGTGTTTGTATTGTCCTCATTTGTGTCGTCCGTGACCGTGGTATCGTCCGTGTTTGTATCGTCCGCGACCGTAGTGGCGTCCGTCGCTGCGGTCAGGCCCGGGATGTTGGCGCCCGTGCCGGGGGGCGGCGCTTCCTCGGGTTCGGGCGGGCGGCTGGAAGCCGCCCCTACATCCGTGTCTGCGGCGTTGTCATTCTGCGCGGAGCCGTCGTCAGACGGCGTAGTCGCAGAATCCAGCAAATCAAAATCAAAGGCGGTCAGCGAAGCTGATCCGCCATCCTTTGCGTACTGCAACACCGGAACCGTCAGCAGCGCAACCGCCGCAATGCCTAAGCAAACGAGAACTTTCCTTTTCATGCCCCTACCCCCGTAGCGCACTGCCCTTTACACCGTTCAGCCTGCGCGACCCAACCGCCGCTCTTGCTCGAGGGTCGTCTTCCATAGCCGCCGATCAGCTCCCCAACGTCCGGCGACCCGCGATCCCCCGCGAATACCTTCTCTATGCAATTTCGCATAATAGGTAAATCTTACAGGAAGTTTTGTCAAAAATCAAGAACTATCCCCGCCTGTCACGCAAACGCAATGTTGTAGCCGCAATACGCGGAGCTATCCGGCCGAATAATATTCGTCGATTGTTTCTTCTTCCTCTTCTTCCGGCTGTTCCTTTCTTGTCTTGTGAATCGCGAAGACGGCGATGTGGACGAAGAAGCAAATCGCCACGACCGGTGTCCAGCGGTTGATCCAGACGACGTGGATCAGGGGCCAGTCGAGCCAGAGCCACACGATGATCACGAGGATGCCCGTGAGTATGGCCGCGTAGGTCCACACCGTGGTCTTTTGGCGCTTTTTGTCGTCGCCCTCGTCGCCCTTGTCGTCCTCTTCCTCTGCATTTTCCGTGGCGGTCACGGCCACCGTCCAATCGGCTTCGTCCGCTTCCTCCGCTTCCTCCTCGTCGCGGCGCGCGGCGCGGCGGACGGCGAAGACCATGAGCAGGATCGCGATGATGAGCGCGATGATCGACAGGATGGCCGAGAGCAGGCTCCAGGCGTCTTCCTGCTGCAGGCCGCCGAGCGGGACGTTGCCCGCAAAGAGGTCGGCGAAGGGGTTGCCCGTCTGCCGCGTGAACTCGTCGGGCGCGTCCGGCGTGGCCGGTTCGGCGATGGCTTCCGTGGGCGGCGTCACGGCGGGCGCTTCCGCGGAGACCGCGGGCATCGGCGCCGTCGTTCCTTCCGGAAGCGGCGGCTCGTACGGCGGCCGCTTCGCTTCCTGCGTCGGCTGCGTCGGCGTCGGCTGCGTCGGCGTCGTCTGCGCCGGCGTGACCGGCTGCGTCGGGGTCTCCGTCACGACCGGCTTCTCCGGCTTCTTCGGATCCTCGGGCTTCTTCGGATCCTCGGGCTTCTTCGGGTCGTCCGGCGTCTCCGGATCGTCGGGCGGCACGACGGGCGTCTCGACAACGCCATCCTCCTGCCACTGCGCGTAGAGCACGACGTCGGCTGTGATCGTGAACGCGTTCGCCTGGCTCTCCTGATAGGCGTTGCCCGTGCCGTCGGCCTTCGTGTTCCAGCCGAGGAAGGTGTAGCCGCTGCGCTGCATCGTGCCGCGGTCCTTCACGTCGACGACATCATATTGATAGTAAGGATCCTCGGCGTCGACCTGCGCGCCCGTGCCGCCGTTCGGGTGGTAGTAGACGTTGTCCAAGTTCGGCTCGTTTGTGACCGTGATCTCGCGCACCTGGTTGCCGTACTGGTCGGCGGGCCGGCTCGTCTGCGCGATGACGGGCTCCTTGTACCACGCGGGGAGACCCGTCTCCCGCACGGTCGGCACGGTGCCGCGTTCGAGCAGCGTCTCCTGCGTCTGCGTATAGATGTTGCCCGATTTTGTCAGCGCATCGAAGACGAAGGTCTTCAGCGCCGCGCTGCCGCTGCGCAGCTCGACGGTGAACGGGGTGGCGGCGGGCGCGCCGTTATTGAGTTCGCGGAAGCGGCCGGAAGCGTCCTTCAGCACCTTGGTCACGACCGCGCGGTCGTAGGGGACGTGCGTGCGGATGCCGAGGCTCACGGGCTCGGAGATCACCTTCGCGCTGCCGACGCTGCCGCCGAAGGCGAAGGAGTCATAACCGATTTTGTACGGGATGTCGTAGCCGTCCGCAAGCGCCGCGGTGAAGCTGACCTGGAAGGCCCAGCCCTTCGGGACCGTGACGTGCGTCGCGCTGTCCTTCGGGGAGACGCGGATCGCCGTGACCGCGGTCGGGTCCGTGACCGCGGAAGCCGCAAGCCAGCGGCCGGCGTCGTCCGAGCCGCCGAAGTCCGTGCCCCACGCGAGGTCGTCGGAGCTCGCAGGGCCGAACGCGTCGGCCGCGCCGCCGACGTAGTATTCGATTTTGAAATCGGACGGGTCCACGGGGTTTGCGGGCGCCGCGCCGCTGCCGATCCAGACGGCGGAGACCGTGACATTGCCGAGCGCGTAGGCGCTGCCGCCGGACGCGGTGTCGTCCGCGAGCCGGACGCGCACCTCGCTGCCGCGCGCGCTCTGCGAGGAGACGCGGGTGTCGCCGACCTGCGGCAGACGGTTGATGACGACGGGGTCCTTCAGGCCCTTGTCGGCGCTGACGACGTTCACGCGCATCGTGTACGTGAAGGTGTGGTCACGCTCGTCCGCGTCGTCGCTGAGCGTGAGGATGCGGCCGGCCCCGCCGTTCGTCGCGGCCGTGTTGGCCGGCGACGCGCCGTCCTCGCTGACCGTCATGCTTGCGTTGATGCCGAGCGTGCCGTAGACCGCGATGCCCGTCTCCGTGCGCACGAGGCGCGCGGGAGCTACGGCCGTGCCGATGCCGGCGGCCGAAAAGTCGGTCGTGCCGATCGAATAATCATAGGTCTTCCGCGCGGTCGAGGCGGCCACGATGTCTTCGTAAAAATATTGTCCGGCTGTCTGCGGCGGCACGAAATACGCGGTCACGCCGTATTCCGTGTACGTGCCGCTCGCGGTCGCGACGCGGATCGTGAACGCGTCGCCCGCGTTTTGGCCGGCCGCGAACGTCTTGTCGTCCGCCACCGTCCAGACGAGCCGCGTGACGCCGCCCGCCGCCGCGTAGGTCTGCGGCACGCCACCGTTCGCGAGCCACGCGGGCACGACGGGGGCACCGGACGCGTCGAGCTTGAATCCGAGCAGGCTCATGCCGGCCGGCAGGTCGACGACGAGCTTGCTGCCGCCCTCGATCGTCACCGGCGTGAAGCCCGACACCGTCGAGTTGCCGAAGAAGACCGTAAACGCGACGTTGTCGCCGGGGTTCACGACGGTGCTCGCGGCCACGTAGTCCTTGAGCGTTTCGGTCGCGCCGGACTTCATGATGACCTTCGGCGCGATGCCGACGAACGGCGCCGTCGAGCTGTCCGTGAGCGTGACGGCCACGCTCGTTTCATAGCGGCTCGTCGTGGACGCGAGGCCGTCCCAGTTTTGCGTGCCGTCGCCGTCGCTCGTCTTCGAGCCGTTGCCCGTGCCCGATTTGACAGCGATTTCCGCGTCGTCCGCGGCCGGATAGAACGCGGCGCGGTTGGCGTAGGCGATCTGGTGCGTGCCCGCCGCGCGGAAGTCCGCGAGCGCCTGCGCCTTGTCCACGGCCGTGCTGTACGTGAGGACGAGCGTGCCGGGCTTGATGACGTCGGGAGTGTCCGCGTCCTTTTCAGCGCGCGGCACGGTCAGCCCCGCGTGGGCGCCGGCCGTCCCGTCGACCCAGAGGCGCTGCACCGCGAAGACGCCCGCGCCCCA
>JAISTF010000228.1 GCA_031272745.1 Eubacteriales Family XIII. Incertae Sedis bacterium | reverse complement strand
TGACAAATTCGATCTTCATCCTGCGCGGCGCGTCCTGCTTGTAAAAATCCCTCGCGAGGTCTGTCAACGGCATGGATTCAAACGTCTTTTCCGCAATCCTGAAATCCTTTCCGGTTTTCTTCAGGCAAAAGCCTTGAAATCCATCGGCTCTGAGCGGTTCGATGATGCTTTCGTGCGCCTCCGCGTTAAGCGCGTTGACCGTCCATACGAGCGTCTGCGCGCCGTTCGGATCGTCTGTGCGTTCCAGCACGACGCTCTGGCTGTATGGATGCAACCCCTGCTCGTGCACACGCGCCGCATAGCCTTCGTCTATCCGCTCCGCAAGAACACCGCGAAACAGAGCGGCAAAAGCGTAGGGGCTCTCACTGATTATTGCAGGCTCGCACCGCATTGACAATTTTGACAGCAAATTCAACTTCCTTTCTTAATAGTGGGATTATACCGTTATTGTCGGCCTGCCGCAAACAAATTTCATGAATTGCTGCGTACGCTTCATGAATAATGGTGCGTGCGGTTTGCAAATGGAAAAAAAGGGAATCGGCCGCGGACGTTGAATATAGATACGTGGGAAAAAATCATCGCAATCAAGAGAGGAGCAACCGATGGGAAAAGCATTGACGGACAGCGCAAAGGAATGGGGGCTTGCGGAAAACGAATTGGATTTCGTTTTGTTTGCCGACCGCTGCGGGCTTTTTGAGGAGCGGCCGCGTACGCTCGAGGAGGTGGGGCTGATCCTCGGCGTCACGCGCGAGCGCGTGCGGCAGATCGAAGCGAAGGCGCTCCGCAAGCTGCGGCACCCGTCCCGCAGCCGCGTGTTCAAAGATTTCTATTGAAGCCTGCCGTGACCATCTCGTGTTTCTCTGCGATCGTGCAAATCTCGTCGATGATTCCGGTTGCCTGTTTTTCGGTCAGCCCGCCTGACGCGCTGACGGCGAGCATGTCTTCTCGCGTCGGGTTTCCGTTGCCGTTCACCGTCGTCGTGTGCTGCCCGCCGAAGCCGGTGGCCGGAAGCAGATCGTACGCGGGCGACAGCGACCATTCGCCGCGACCGTCCATGACAAACGAGAAATTTTTCGCGTGGTCATCGCGGTTCCCGATGGCGACATTGAAAACCATGCGCCGGAACATCTGCTCGCACTGACTGATGCTGCGCGTCAGCACGCGGCAAAGCGTCAGCAGGCCGCGATAGTCCAACGAGGGAATCCGATAGTCTGCATGCAGAAGGTCGGCCGCGCTTGCGACATGGATTTTTCCCGAAGCCGCCCTGTCAAACCGCTCGCTCCCGAAATACCGCCCTTCAAACAAACGCGTTTCCGGCATGTCAATCCCGCAGGCTTTGGCCAGCAGCGACATCTCGTATTCCAAGGGGCCGACGTCCGGCGGGTCGGATGAGGCGCGGAATTTCACGAGCCACTCCGTTCCGTCCGCCTTGACGAACGCCTTCGGGCGCGCGCCGCCGGACGAGCCGCCGTACAGAAACAGCTCGGGCAGAGCGTCCACGGCGGCGTCTTCCTGCGCATAGAAAGCCTCTGCCTTATTTGCGAGCTCTGTCAGCGCTTCCCCGTCGAGCACCGGTGGGTTTGCTTCTTCGCCTTCGCGCGCGCCGCGGTCCGGCGCGGAATATTCCAAGGCTCCGCGCCCGCCTGCGCCAAGAAACCAAAGCCGTTGCAGCGTCGTGACCCCACCCGGGTCGATGCCGCCGTCGCGGAAAACCCGATCCTGAAGCAGCCTGCCCCAACCGTCCGGCAAACTGTCGTCGAACACGCCGAAATTGCCGTCGAAAGGCAACGCCTCCGCGACGAACACTTCCCCGGAAAGCGGCAATTTGAGCGGCGATACGGAGAAACCGTCCCGCAGAAAATCGGGGTCGTACTGGAACGCGCACAGCCCGCTACGGGTTCGGGTCAGACGCCCGGCGCGCCGCCCGTAGAGATGGACGGCTAGCTCGGCGATTTCCGGCAGGTCAATCATTTCGCCTTCCCCTTTTTCGCTCTTTCGCGTGCGCCTCGTCGATGACGTCGTCGATGGAACGATAACGCCGCTCGGAGAACAGGCTGTCGAAATCCCCCGCCATCCGAAGCGGAACAGAAAGAAGGACCAAACCCCGCAGCGAGATTTCCCCCGTGGTTTCAAACCGGCGGTACGTCGCCAGCGGTATGCCGGCACGCGCCGCAAACGCCTTTTGCGTGAGATCCAGCTCAAGCCTGCGCTGCCGGACCCTCGCGGCAATTCCGCGTTGAATCTCTATCGGCATTTTTTCATCAAGAGATAATATATTATTATTTAATACGCTTTTCATCCATTAAATAATAACATAATATCACTTGATATGCAAACAACAATCCAAACTCCGCTCTCTGTGTCACGCCTGCGCCGGCGTGTTCACGAGGATGCGGCCGGGGAGCAGGCCGACGTCGAGCGGCAGAGGGTCGCCGCGCTCGCCGTCAAGGTCGGTGTTGACGGGCTGCGGCTCGTCGGTTTCGATGCGCAGCTTCGCGGTCTTGAAATATTCCACGCGTTTGTCGTTGGGGTGCTGACCGGCCATCACCGAAAGGAGCACGGGCAGCATGACGGGCAGGATGAGTTTTTTGAAGTAGACGACGTCGAGCAGGCCGTCGCCGATGTCGGAGAACGGCGCGATCTTGTGGAAGCCGCCGGCCTGCCGGCCGTTCATGATGATGACCGCGCTCGACTCTCCGTCGAGGCGCGCCTCCTCGGAGAGGATGCGGATGTGCGCCGCGCGCGCGAACGGCACCTCCGCGAGCCCGCGCAGATAGTAGGCGCCGAGGCCGAGCGTGTTTTTGATCGTCGGGTCCGTGCGCTGGCTGATGTCGACGAGCATGCCGATGGCCAGCACGTTCACAAAGCAGCGCCCGTTCGCAGTCCCGACGTCCATTTTTGAATAATTGTCGGACAGCGCGACCTGCGTCATGCCGTCGATGTCCGTGGGGACGCCGAGGTAGGATGCGAGGTCGTTGGCCGTACCGGACGGAAAGATCGCGAGCGGCACGTCAATGCCGTGCGCGACCATCGCGTTCACGACCAAGTGGACGGTGCCGTCGCCGCCGGCCGCGATGATCTTGTGGCTCTTTCGGAGATCAGGGTCCTGCATGACGCGGTCGAGCGTGAAGGCGCCGCCGAGCCGAATGGGCACAAGCAGCATATCCGCCTCGGCGAACCGCGCGATGACGCGGTCGAGATGGGCCGTGAAGATGCCGTTGCCGGCCTGCGGATTGTAGATCAACACCACACGTTTCATACCAAAACTTCACCCATCAAATACAACGATCCAGCATACACAATCATATCATACTCCGTAGGGGCGAGGCCATCCCCGTCCGAAGCCCGCTTAGCCGCTTCCGCCGCGTCCGGACACACCGCCACCACGCGCCCGCCCGCCGCATCGATCATGTCCGCGAGCTCCGCGGCAGGAATGCACCGCTCGTTCGCCGACTGCGTCGCGATGAACGCACCGGAAGGCCCCGCGGCCTCCGCGAAGACCCGCAGCATCTCCGCCGCTTCCTTGTCCCGCAGGATGCTCACGACGAAGAGAATCCGCGCCGCGCCGGAAACGCCGTCGCCGTCCGCAGCCGCGCCACGCCCCGCGCCCAGCTGCGCCAGCGTCTCCGCCAGTGCGCGTGCGCCTGCCACGTTGTGCGCTCCGTCGTAGATCGCGATGCGTCCGCCGCCAAGCGGCACGACCTGGCATCGCGCAGGCATGACCGCCCGCTTCATCCCTTCACGCACGCCGCCGCGTTCCTTCAACACCTCGAGCGCACACAGCGCCGTCACCGCGTTTTCGATTTGGTGCGCGCCCGGCATTGCGATCTCGATGCCATCATAATGCCGCCCTTCGATGTCTGCGGAAAACCGGCTGCCCCCGGGCCCCGTCTCGTGCACGCGCACCGTCCGCACCACGCGCGAAGCGTCAAAAAACGGCGCGCCGAGTTCGTACGCCCGCCGCGCGATGACCTTCTGCGCCGCCCGGTCCGTGACGCCCGACACCACGGGGCAACCCGCCTTGATGATTCCCGCCTTCTCAAACGCGATCTTCTCCGTCGTATCCCCGAGCTGCTCCATATGGTCGCGCGAAATCGATGTGATGATCGACACGAGCGGCTTCTTCACGATGTTGGTCGCGTCGCCGCGCCCGCCGAGCCCGACCTCGAGCACGGCGTAGTCCACACCCCGCGACGCAAAATACAAAAGTCCGATGGCCGTGATGATCTCAAACTCCGTCGGCGACTCGCCGGTGTCGCGCAGGCACCCGTCCGCCGCCGCGATCACCTCGTCCGTCAATCGCTCCAAATCCGCCTCGGAAATCCACGCCCCGTCCGCCGAGATGCGTTCGCGAAAATCCAGCACGTACGGCGAGATGAAGAGCCCCGCCGTATGCCCCGCCGCCAGCAGACTCTCATACAGATAGCGGCACACCGACCCCTTGCCGTTCGTCCCCGCGACGTGCAGCACGCGCAACGCCTCGTCCGGCCGCCCGAGCGCGCCCATAAGGTAGTCCATCCGCTCCAACCCGAGCCGGCTGCCGAATTTCAGAAATGCCGAGATTTTTTTCTGTGCTTCACTCACTCCCGCATTGTAACATAACGCCTGTACAATTTCCCTATACGGGTCAGCACGAAATACAGGATGGCGACATAGACCGGCGTCATCGCGGCATTGAGACCGATGCGAAGCGGAAGCGCAGCCAGCATCGCGTCCGCGCCGTAGAACATCGCAAACCACAGCGTGTTCATGCCGAGAAACACGACGCCGAGGTTGACAAGCGCCGCGAGGATCACGCGCGTCCAAGTGGGGTCTTTCCGATACAGGAACGACGCAAAGATCACACACGTCGCCATCTCGCTGAATGCGTAGAAAACGATATACCCGCCGCCGGTCCCCTGCGCGGCGACGAAGCCGAGGAAATCGCCGGCGAA
>JAISTF010000077.1 GCA_031272745.1 Eubacteriales Family XIII. Incertae Sedis bacterium | reverse complement strand
TATATCTTACCGAAGGCACCGGCGCTTGTCAAACCGTGTTTGCATAGTTGTCGCCGGCCCGCCTACACCCGCCGGTACACGCGCATCCCCGCGGCCTTCAGCAGGGGGTGGATGTTTTCGGCGGTATCGATGTCCTTTTGCTTTTCCTGTTCGGGCAGGCGATCCCACGGGACCATGTAGGGGTGGGTGCGCGGGCCTTGCGCGAGGTCGTCGTTTTGCGCCGCGCCGTAGACGTAGCCCTGCTCGGCCTTCGAGAACATCCAGCGGTTGTGCTCGGCGACGGCGAGGGCGAGGATCTCTTCCGCCGTGAATGCCGTCACGTCGGGCGCGTCGCCGGCGGCCCCGCCGTCGGCATCTGCGCCCCCCGCCACGTCAAACCCGCAGCCGACCGCCCACAGCTTCTCGGGGATCGCGCGCGCCTGACGGCGGTTTTCTTCCTTGATATGCTCGGGCAGATCGGTCCACGGCACGGCATTGGCCCCCGCGCCCGCCGCTCCGCCGGCAGCGGCCTTCTGTCGCAGCAAATAATCCTCGTGGATCGCCACCGCGAGCGTCTCCGTGAGCGCCGCGAGCCGCGCGCCCGCGCTGTCCGCTTTCGTTTTCGATTTCGATTTCGACGCCGCCATGCCGCCCCCCTTCCCCGCAGCGGACGCGGACGCCGCCACCGCCGTGGCCGCGTACTCGCGCAGTTTCCGCACCACCGTCATCTTCGCGCGGATCGTCCCCTTCGCGCCATGCTCGGCCTCATATCTTTCATCGTACAAGGCAATCATCGTCGCATCCTCTGTCTCGAAGCAGCGTTTTTCGCGGCCCCGACTGTACAGGTGGACGAGCCCCCGTGCGCGGCCTTTGAGGATCCACGTCGCGTCCGCCCCCGCGCCGGCGCCCGCCGCGCCCGCCTGCGCGAGCCGGATGTCGCACCGCGGATACCGCTCGCAGCAGTCGGCCATGCCGGAGAGGATCGCCACGACGATTTCCGGCCCCACGCGGACGTCGCCCTCGAGCGGCAGGCCCAGGTCGTGCACGCGCAGCACAGAGTCCGCCACTGCGTCCTCGATGGCGTCCACCGAAACGACCTCGGAATACGAGGCCCCGCCCGGGCGGTTGTTGTTCTCCAGGAAGGCGTCGAAAAGCGCCTTGTGCTTGCGGAATCGCTCCGTGTAGTTGTGGCGCGAAAGTTGGGCGCGGACGTGCGGGCGCAGCATCTCCTCGAAGGCTTCCGGCGAGAGGTAGAGCAGGTTCAGCGCGGACGAGCGCACGGCCACGTCGCCGTCTTCGGCGAAGTAGGCGGGCAGCGCTTCTGTCTCGGCGCGGCCCGTCGCGAGGCGGCGGACGAGCGGGCGCCCGGCGGCGGCCAGCTTGCCGAGCACGTCGGTCATCGGTCGCACGAATTCGGGTGCGTCGACGAAGAGCGAGACGGACGAGCCCGGCACGCCGGCCGGCTCCGTCGTCATCACCATGCAGCGGTTCTCCGCGAGGACCGAGAGGTTGTAGCAGAAATGATGGCCGGACGAGGCGATCGCGACCGGGTCGCAGGCGCCTTCTTCGATGTGCGGCAGCAGGTGCCGAAGGATGTCCGCGGTACGGCGGGCGTCCTGGTTTTGTTCGAAGACGAAGCGAATCGGCTCGCCGCCGCCGATGCCGCGCAGGTAATCCCACAGGCCGGCCGCGTCCTTTTGCAAGAGGATGCCGCTCTCGTCGGACGAGAGGTAGACGTGGATGCGCAGGGCGCGCTCCGCTGCATCCGGCCCGTCGTGCGCGCGGCGCGCGAAGCAGGCGAGCGCGGACTGCAGGCCGGCCGTGCCGAGGAAGACGTCCTGCTGCGGGGGCGCGGGCGACGCGTCCCAGCCCGCGCGCACGCGCGCGACGTCGACCTCGATGCGCTGCCCGTCAAACAGCCAGCCCGCGAGCTTCTGCGGAAGCTCCTCGGCGATCATGCCCGTGATGCGGCTGAGGTCGCGCGCGCCGATGCGCCCGACGAGGAAGGCGGCCAGCCGCCGCGCGGCGTCCTCGTCCTTGCGCTGGAACGCCCGCGCGCCCGAGCGCCATTTGCTGACGAGCGCGGGCGAGACGTTCACGCCTTCGGCGAGCTCGCGCCCCGCGATGCCGTACTCGTCCATCAACAGCTTCAATTTCTGACCGTACTCCGCCATAGCATTATTATAGGACATTTTTGCTTCCTTTCGTAAACAAAGATACGCTATGGCAACACCATAGCGCATCCCGTCACTCCCGAAAAAGAAGTGTCAATTTTTTGTCAATGTCCGCGGGTTGACAAATGCCGTGGCGGGCGGCAGAATGCCGCCCCTACACCTCTACCCCTGCCTTGTTCTCGGGGTTGAAGCGGCGGATCGTCTTCTTCGTCGTGATGTCGAAGGGCTCCTTGCGCAGGTAGACCTTGCGGATTTTCTTGAAGATCGGCTGGCCTTCGTTGACCGCGTCGACCGCTTCCCAGAGCAGTTTGCCGACGGCCTCGTCGGTCGCGTCCGCGCCGAGCTGCGCCTCGACATACTCCTGGCTCGGGATGACCGTCACCGCGATGATCGTGTCGTCGTCCTTCGCGCCGCTCGCTTCCCAGACCATGAGCTCGCCGAAGATCTCGTGCCGCGCGAGCAGGTATTCGAGCTCCTCGGGGTAGACGTTTTTGCCGTTTTTCGTGATGATGACGTTTTTCTTGCGGCCCGTGATGAAGACGAAGCGATCCTTGTCGACGTAGCCGTAGTCACCCGTGTGGAACCACCCGTCCTCGATCGCCTCGGCCGTCGCCTCTTCGTTCTTGTAATACCCCATCATCACATGGTCGCCCTTCAGCAGGATTTCGCCGATGCCCGTCTCGGGGTCCGCGTCGATCACGCGCGCGTCGAAGCCCGGCACGAGGTAGCCCGCGCTCGCGCTGTTGCCGCCGAAGATCGGGTTGAGCGCCGCGATCGGCGAACACTCGGTCAGCCCGTAGCCCTGCACCGTGTTGATGCCGAAGTCCTTGATGCCCTCGACGACCGCCGGGTCGATGGCCGCGCCGCCGCAGATGAGCAGCCGCATCTCCCCGCCGAACAGCGCGCGGATTTGCTTGAAGAAAATGTTCCCGAGGTCGAGCCCGATCTTCCGCGTCGCGCGGTTGAGCTTCATCACGCTCCGCACGAGCTTCGTCTTGCCCTGCTTCTCGATGTTCTGCCAAATCTTCTTGTACAGATTTTCGAATAACAGCGGCACACCGAGGAAGATGGTCGGGTGCGCTTCGGCGAGGTTGTCGACGATGTAACGCAGCCCCTCGCAATACGCGACCGAGCCGCCCTGCGCGAGCGGGATGAGGAAGCCGCACGTCCCCTCATAGGTGTGGTGAATCGGCAGCACCGAGAAAAACTTGTCCGTCGGCACGATGCCGATGACGACGGTCGGGATCATCATCTCCGCGCAGATGTTTTTGTGGCTGAGCATGACGCCCTTCGCAATGCCCGTCGTCCCCGCCGTGAACAGCAGGACGCCGAGCCGCTCCGCGTCGATCTGCGCGTCGAGGTAGTCGCGGTTGCCCTCGGCCAAAAGCGCCTCGCCCTCGGCGATCAACGCATCGGCGCTCACCTCAAAATCCAGCAATCCGTCGACAGCGCCGCCGACGCGATCCCCGTTATTCACCCAAAGTTTGATGCCCGAACCCCCGCCCTCGCGGATCTCGGCCATCATCGGCGCGAGCTTCTTGTGGTAGAAAATCGCTTCGACGTCGCCGATTTCGAGCAGCTGCTCGATCTCGCTCTTCGGCAGCTCCTTGTCGAGCGGCACGACGACGCCGGTGCCGGCGATCGCGAGGTAGGCCGTCGCCCACGCGTACGAATTGTCGCCGATGACCGCGATGTGCGCCCCCGCCATCCCGCGCGCGTGCAGCGCCGTGCCGAGCGCGTTCACGCGGGCGAGCGCCTCGGTGTACGGGATCATGCGGTACGGCTCCTTGTGCGTCGGCTTCTCCCAAAACGCCGGCCGGTCCGGCCACTCGCGCGCGCTGTCCTCGAACATCCGCTTGATCGTGACCATCGGCCGGATGTTCATGAATTTCACGCGCGGGTCCGTCTTCTCCGCCGCAAACAACATGTCGACCGTCGCCTGCGCCCAGGCCTCGTCCCGCGCGACGATCCGCGCGTACTCCTCGTCCGGTATCCTCTCTTTGTAAGACATCGCGATTCCTCCCTCATCACCTCAAAAACAAAAGTCCGCGGATATTCTACCATAGAAAAGAAGCCGCCCGCCCGCGCGAACGGCTTCCCCATGATTCATTTTGTGAATAACCGTACGCTCCGGTGCCTCACCTACCGCACCGCAGCCTCAGCGGCCGTTGCTTCGATTTCCGCTTCCGCGTCGTGGCGCTTCATCGCGAAGATCGCACCCGTGGCGGCGCCGATGGTCAGCACGCCCTGGAGCAGGGTGTAGCCGTCGGTCAGCACCATGCGGCCCGAGATGGTCTCGGTGAAGTACCAGACCGCCGCGCCGATGACCGCGAAGGCGAGGGACGCCGTCAGCAGGCCCGCCCGGCGCCGCGCGGCGCGCTCGTCGTCGTCTTCGGCCGCCTGCTTGCGGCGGAGCACCGCCCACACCGTCATGCACGCGCCGAAGATCATGAAGATCAGGTTGAGCAGCGGCCAGGTCGCGTCCGTCGTGGACAGCGGCGCCGCCTCGTCCGCGATGAGCTCGGGCTGGACGTCGGCCGCTTCCGCCGCCGCGCGCGGGGTGACCGCATCCGCGATGGCCTGAGCCGCCTCGTTCAGCGCGGCCGCGGCCGCGAGGACCGGCGCGGGCACGGGCACCTGCGTCCCCGGCACCGTCGGCGTGGACACCGACGCCGGCTTCATGGACGGCGCCTTCGTCGCCGTCGCCGTCGGCGCCTCTTCCGTGACGGTCTCCGGCTCCACGGGGGTCGTCGTCACCGTCGCGGGCGTCACGACCAATTCTTCGTCCGTCGGCTCCGCCGCCGCCGCCGTCACCGTCAGCAGCCCGTCCGCATAGTCGATTTCGTAGTTCCCCGTGACATCGCGGTCTTCGCTGCCGACGATCGCCGCGGCGGACGCCACGTTCGCGGCCTCGCCGACTTCCGTGACGCTGCCCGCCACGGAGACGCGGTCGATGCGCTGCCCCTCGGCAAGCGCGCCCTTCGACAGGCGGTAGCCCGCATCCGTCAGCGCCGTGCCGTCATACATTTTCGTTGCGGACGCCGCCGTGATTTCGATGGGGCGCGGCGTGACGGTGAGCATGCCCGCCGCCGACGCGTCGACGTTCGGGAAGCGCGCCGTCGCGTCCCCGCCGTCGCTGTCGCGCGTGATCGTATAGGAAGCGACCGTCACCGGCGCGCTGCCCACATCCGTGAGGCCGACCGCCGCGGGGTTCTCGAGCGCGGCTTCCAGATCGGCCGTCAGCGTGTAGCCTTCCGGCAGCCCCGTGACGTCATAACCTTCCGCGAGCAGCGGCGTGCCGTCGTATATCTTTGTCAAAGACTGCGGCGCGACCGTGATCTCCGCGGGGTCGGTGTTGACGATCCAGAAACCGTAGAAGTCCAGATCCTTGTCCTCGACCGTGATCGCCTGGGCGAGGTCATAGTCCTTGCCCTGCGCGTCCGTCTGGTCCTCTTCATCTTGCCACCCGTCGAGCGTGTAATACGGATGCGTGAAGATTCCGCTGGCCAGCGTCGTGGTGCTGTTTTTCGCCGCATAGTAGGTGACCGGCGAAGCGGGCGTCGCCGCGTTCGCATCCCGCGAGTCGGCATGGAACGTGATGCGCACGACATTATTCACATCCTCAAACAGCGGGGTGAACACCGTGCTGCCGCCGACCGCGTAGTAGTCGCCCGCTTTCCTCGTCACGCCGTCCGAGCCCTTGACGAGCCAGGCGGTGAACACCTTGCCGACGGGCGGGACGATGCCGCTCGCGTCCTTCACGCGCGTCATCTTGCCGAGCGCGTAACGGTCGCCGTCGACCGGCGCCGTGCCCGTGCCCGCACCGAGCTCGTAGGTCACCGTGAACCCGTCGATTTTCCACAGCGCGTAGAGCTTCATGTCGCCGCCGATCTTCTGGTTGTCCCAGCCGAAGCGCATGGCGTATTTGCCATTGTAGAGCCAGATCCAGGTGACGAACTCGCCCTTGCCTTCCACTTGCTGTCCCTGCGCGTAGATGCCCGGGTCGGAGATCGTCTTGCCCGACTCGACCGTGATGTCGCGGCCCGCGAGGTGCGCGCCGCCGATGGCGTCGTAGAAGCTCACCGTGACCGGCTCCTTCACCCATTTGGCGAAGAGCGTCAGCGCCGTGCCGGAATTGCCCTGCGCCGCGGGCAGCGTCGCACCGGCGAAGGAGAACGCGCTGTCCTTCGAGAAATCCGATTTGGTGTACCAGCCGGCGAACTCGTAGCCTTCGCGCTCCGGCGTGGGGGGCTCGTAGGCGGCCAAGCTCTCGCCGTACACGATGCCGTTGACTACGCCGCCGTAATAGGTCTGGCTTACCGGCTTGCCGTTCAGCGTAGCCGGCAACACGCCCTGGGCGTCGCCCACATTAAACTCGAGCGCATAGGCCTTCCTCGCATAGAGGAAATAGATGTACTGCATGGAGTCATAGCCCGTACCGTGCGATTGATTGTAGGCAAAATGTTTGCTTTTGCCATCCGCCGAAACCGCCGCGTGCAGATAAGACTGATTGCTGCCGTTCAAGTAGAGAGGCGTCACGCCTTCCAACACGGCAAACTGCGCCGACCCGTTGGTGGACTGGTAGCCGTTCTGTCCGTAGGAGAGCTCGAAATACCTGCCCTCGTAGGTGATGTACCGCGGCCAGTCTGAGGCGTTTTGGCTGATGGAATACGTCTCCGGCTTGGTGATGTCCGTGAACGCGATGCCGTCCTTGCTGCCCGGATATTCGATATAGTAGAGGCGGCTGTGCGCAACGCCCCGGTTGGCGACCCAGTTTGGCGCGATAGTCACGGTGTCGCTCCCGCCCCTCTGTGCCGCTGCGCAAAGCCATACGTAGGCCGTCACGACCTCGTTGTGAGGCGCACCGTTGTAGTTGCCGATGAACCAGCCGTAGAGATAGTAGGACGTGCCGTTCAAGACACCGTTCGGCACATCCAGAAAGGCCGGCCACAGGGACGCGATATTGTCGCCGTATTTGGCCTTGAACGAGTACTTGGTATCCGCGTATGCGGTGTCGGGCTTCTGCCAGGTCACGCCGCCTTTGTCGATATAGCCGGTGGCAATCGCCGGAGCGCCTACCTCGGAGCCGGCCGCGCAGCTCACCCCTACCGCATTGGTGTGCATGTCAAACACCACCGTATAGACCTTGCGCGTGAAATAGACGTTGACCACCGTGGAGCCGTCGCCGGCGATCCGCGGGGAAACGGTCTTGTAGTATTCAGCATAGCGAAGGTTCTCAACGAAATTCATACTGTTACTGTTGTTGGCCACCGTGATGCTCGGGAAAGCCGCAGCGGTATCGAGTTCCGCCGTCAGGCCGTCAAAGTTTGCAACCGTACCGGCAGGCAGCGCGATTGCGTCACCGGCCGGAACAGAGTAGGTGTTGTAGTAGTCGTAGTCCGCTACGCCCTCGGCGGTCTGCGGGTCTTTGGCGTCGCGCCCGAGCTGAGCTTTCTCCACCCAGTAGACGAGCGTATAGCCGACCTTGTTTGCCTCCCAGACGGCGTAGAGTTCCAGCGGCGCGTTGACGGGGGTAGAGAAATCGTAGGCCGCGCGCTCCGCGGCGGGCTTGCCCGCGTCGCCGTCGAGCGACCAGTACAGGAAGGTGTAGCCATTGCGCGTCGGCGCCGGGTTGGGCGCGGTCGCGGTCTGCCCCTTCTCCACGGCCTGCTGCGCGACCGGCGAGCCCTCGGACTGGAACGTCACGAGAACGGTGGGCGCCACATACGGCAGCAGCGTGATGTCCTCTGTCACGGCCTGCCCGCCGAACACAAACGGCGTCGGCGGATTGCCCGCGTCGCTTTCGAGATACCAATAGGAAAACAGCTCGCCGTCCCTGACGGGAATCTGCGCGACGACGGATTCCGGCGGCTGCGCGAGCGTTGCGCCCTTGTCGACCACCACGGTATGAATCACGACTTCGTCGCCGCCCGCGGAGCTCTTGAACTTCACAAGCGCCGTGGTGAGCTCTTCTTCCTCTTCTTCTTCTTTCGTATTCTCTTCCTCGTTCGCTTCGAGGTCCGCCTCGGGAACGGTCGTCTCTGTGACGACGGACGCGCTCTCGCCGACCGGCGTCTCTTCGTCGGAGGCCGGCGCCATCGAAGACGACTTCGCCTTCGCTTCCGCCGTCGCGGGCGCTTCCGCCGCGGCAACGTCTTCCGCAACGGCCACTTCCGCGGGCGCATCTGCCGGCTCCGTCGTTTCTGCGGCCGGCGCCTCTTCCGTCTTCGGCGCTTCTTCCGCGACCGGTGCTTCCGCTGCCGGCGCGTCTTCCGTCGCGGGTGCTTCCGCGTTCGCCACCGGCGCATCTTCCGCGACCGGCGCTTCTTCCGTCTTCGGCGCATCCGCCGCCGTCGGCGCGTCTTCCGGCGCGGCGGCTTCGCCCGCGTACACGCCGATGCCGCTCATCGCCATCGCCACCGCCAGCGCACAAGCCAGGAATGTCAACCATCCCTTCCTGATGCGAAACGTATTTTTCTTCTTCAAAGTGTTCATCACTGCTGCCCCCCGCCCTTTCTGCAAAGCGTTAGCTCCTGCTATAGTATTTTTCCGATGTTTCTTTCATACCCCAAAAACCGCCGTTTGAAACTTAAAAAACAGATGTTTTTAAGGTTTCATCCGACTGTTTCTTGGAAAAACCGTGCGCTTGCGGGGCCTCGGCTACTGCACTGCGGCTTCGGCGGCTGTTGTTTCGATTTCCGCTTCCGCGTCGTGGCGCTTCATCGCGAAGATCGCGCCGGTGGCGGCGCCAATCGTCAGCACGGCCTGGAGCAGGGTGTAGCCGTCGGTCAGCACCATGCGGCCCGAGATGGTCTCGGTGAGGAACCAGACCACGATGCCGACGGCCGCGAAGGCGATGGCCGCGGTCAGCAGGCCCGTGCGCTTCCGCGCGGCGCGCGCGTCGTCGTCCTCGGCCGCTTGCCTGCGGCGGAGCGCCGCCCACACCGCCATGCCCGCGGCAAAGATCATGAAGATCAGGTTGAGCAGCGGCCAGGTCGCGTCCGTCGTGGACAGCGGCGCCGTTTCGTCCGCAATGATTTCGGGTTGCACCTCGGCCTCTTCGGCCGCCGCCTGCGGGGTGACCGCGTCCGCGATGGTTTCGGCCGCTTCGTTCAACGCATTCGCGACCGCGAGGATCGGGGCGGGCACGGGCACCGTCGTCCCCGGCACCGTCGGCGTTTCGGCCGCCGCGGGCGCGGTCACGGAAGCCGGCTTCATGGACGGCGCCTTTGTCGCCGCCGGCGATTGCTCCGTGACGGTCTCCGGCTCCTCGGGGGTCGGGGTCACCGTCGCGGGCGTCACGACGAGTTCTTCGTCTTCCGTTTTCTCTTCGGGTTCTTCCGCCGGATCGTCTTCCTTCGGCGCCGGCGTTTCGACCACCTTTTCCGTCCACTTGGCGTAGATCGTCATGTCGTCCGTGATGCGCGTGTCGGCGTCGACCTGCGTCCCGTCCGCGAAATCTTCCGTCGTGAACCAGCCGCCGAAGTCGTAGCCTTCGCGCACCGGCGTGAAGTAGTTGACCTTGCTCAGAATCGGCGAGTTCCACAGCAGGCGCGCCGGGTCGAGCGACGCGGGCGTGTCCGCGCCGTTCAGCTCGTAGGTCAGCGTGAAATAGTCGGTGTCGTATTTCGCGATGAGCACGATGTCGCCGAACGTCCCCGCGGGGAGCAGGCCGTCCACCGTCAGCGCGAAGGGCACGAGGTCGCCGCTTGCGTCGACGATGCGCACCTGCCAGCCGACGAAGGTGTGGCCTTTGACCTTGACCGTCGGGTCGCCGTGCGTCGGGTCGGCCGCGAGCAGATCGCTCGTCGGAAGATCTTCCGCCGAATAGAGACGGTTGAACTGTGTCAGCGCTTTCTGTACCTCTTCGTCGCTCAAATCGTTGCCCTCTTCATCCTCATAGCCGGCCGAAATCACTTCCGCCTTCGTCGGCATGACATAGGAGATGCTGTAAGTTTCCGGCGTCCAGCCTGCGTACAGCGTCGTGTCCGCGTAGATTTGCTGGTGATCGCCGACCTGTGTCAGCTCTCCGCCGGGCTCGCCGCTGATGTTCGCGGTCCACCCGTCGAAGGTATAGCCGCCGCGCACGGGCGGATTGGCCTTGGACGCGTTGTAGCCCGCCGCGCCGCTGACCGGATCGCTGATATAGACGCCGGATCCGATCTCTTCGGGCGCGTACCACGTCTCGGGACTCGTGATGACATAGGCTTCGGTGCCCGCCTTGATGTTCTTGTCGTACGTAATCGTCGAGGGGATGCCTTCCGTCTCGCCGCCGCTGCTCATGATGTGCACCGGCACGGGCTTGCTCAGGTTTTCCGCGTTCAGTGCGATGTCCTTCGTCTTGCCGACGAGCAACCCCGCCTGTCTGTAATTGTCAAACGTCCATGCTGTGACTTCCTGCCCGCTCGGCAGCACTACATTATTCACATATTCGCCTTCCTGACCCGTGTAGGCAAAGGAAGTATAGCCCGTATGCGGCTCGCGGACGACTTCCGGCTCTTCCGGATAGGTCGCGCGCGGCAGCGCCGGGAGCACGGCCGCCGGGTTGCCCAGCGATTTGTAGTCGGCAAACTCGAGCAGCGTGCCCTTGTAGTAGTCGCTGAAGTTTGCGCGCGCCGAATACCATTTCACGACGCCGTCCTCCGCGGTAGCCGCGTTGGTGAACAGCCCCTCCAGCGACATATAGCCCTGCGCAAAGCTCCACGAGTACGGGGTGAATCCCGTCGCCGGCGGCACCGTGTTGTAGTAGTAGGTGTTGTACCAGTCAAAGATGGCCGCAACCTGCCCGGCGTACGCGGAATTGTCGTACAGATGCGTGTACCAGCCCGCGCCCTTGACCGTGGACGTCGAGACGTTTTCATCGCTGCCCTCGGGGACGATGGTCAAATCGGAGCCGTACGGGGATTTGCCGCTCGTGACAGGATCGGTGCCCGCCTTTGCAAAGTACAGATTTGCCGCCGCGATGCCCTGTGTGGTAGCCCCCGTGGAGATGGCCGCATAATTGCGCGCTGTCGCGCTTACCTTCGGGGAGACACCGTTTTCGGTTTTGATGACGACGTTTGCCGTATTCCTGTAGCCGATGCCGTTGCCGCCGCCGGCCGCCGGGCCGACGCCGTAGACGGTCGCGCCGCCGGAAATCGTGACGGTCTTGCCGTTGCTGCCGATGCCGGACTGGCTGCCGCCGATGCCGGTGACGTCGCCGCCCGTGATATTGGTCGTGAGGCCACCGATGGCGTACGTGCCGGACGTGCCGGACACGTCTGCCGTCACCTTGCCGCCCGAGATGTTGATCATGCCGGTGCGCGAGCTCGTCGTACCGATGCCGACAGCGCCGGACGCCTTGCCGATCGTGCCACCGGAGATATTGATCTGCATGAGATACCCTTCGGCGCCACCGCCGATGCCGGCCTTGCCCGTGCTCGTCGCCTCGTCGATAACCGCGTCGCCCGAGATGTTGATGTACACATAGTCGCCGTGAACGCCGGCGCCGATGCCTGCGCTCTGGCCGTTGCCCTTCGCGCAGACGATGTGCGCGTCGCCGCCGATGTTGATGTCGAGGCTGGACCAGGAGTTTCCACCGTAGCCGATGCCCGCGCCTTCCGCGTCCTGGCACGTCGCGTAGTAAATCGTGCCGCCCGTGATGTTGATTTCGTTGTGATAAGCGTAGCCGTACGCGCCGCTGTAGTTGCCAAGCCCGATGCCCGCCGCGCAGTGGCCGCCGACCGCGCCATAGTTGGGATCATAGCCCGCGCCCGCGTCGCCGGCTTTGCCGATGATGCCGCCGGTGATGTTGATGACCTGTCTCGTGGTGTTCTGTGAATTTGACGGGTGGTTGCAAGAGCCGATGCCGGCGCCGCCGGAGTTGTTCGAGCCCTGCGCCTTCAGGATCGTGCCACCGCTGATGTTGATCGTCAGGTTCGCCCCGCTGTCCGCGCCGATGCCCGCGCCGTTGGACGTGCCGCCCTTCGCTTCGAGAATCGTGCCGCCGACGATGTTGATCGTGTTGTTGGTGCCCTTGGACGCGCCGATGCCGCAGCCGGCGCCGGTCGCGATGGCCGTCAGCGTGCCCGTGCCGTCAATCGTGAGTTCCGTACGATGATTGTCGTCCACTCCGCCGGCCATGTCCAAGCCGGAGCCGCCGCTGCTCTTCAGCACATTGTCTCCTTCCAGCAGAACCGTGACCTTCTTGCCCGAGTAAATCAGGAACGTGCACGCGCTGGTGATATGGAGATCCCGCATCGTGACCGTCATGTCCGCATTGATAAAGAGGCTGATGCCGTTTCCGGCCGTGCCCGTGAACACGAGCTGCGAGTCCGCCGCGATCAGCACGCTGCCGGACACCGTCGCGTCATCCAACGCGCCGGACTTGTCGGCCGTGATCCAGCCGGTCTGTCCTTGTGCGGTGATCTGATGGTAGGCCGTGCCGTCCGCGCCCGCGTAGTCCGCGACCATGAGGCCGCTCGTCAGCTTCGACACGTCGACCGTGACCACGCCGGTCTCCGCCGACAGGGGCGCGACGCTCTCCGTTTCGATGGAAGACTTGGTCTTGCCGGACTCCGCCGCTTCGTCGGCGAGGACGACGGCGGTTTCTTCCGCAGGCGCCTCTTCCGTGACGGCGTCTTCCGTCGCAATCCCATCCGCGACGGTTTCTTCCGCAGCGGACGTTTCCGTCGGCACCTCTTCTTCCGTAGCGGACGCTTCCGTCGGCATCTCTTCTTCCGTAGCGGACGCTTCCGCAGTCGACTCTTCTGCCAAGACCTCTTCCGTGACGACTTCCGTCGTCACCGTTTCCGACGTCGGCTCTTCCGGCGCAGGCTCGCCCCCCTGGGTTTCTTCGGTTTCTTCCACAGCCGACGCGTCCCCCGCCGCCGGCATCGTGTCCGCATACACGCCGATGCTGCTCATCACGATCGCAAATGCCATTGCGCACGCGAGGAACGCAGCCCACCCCCTACGGAACTGATACGGTTTCATCGTGTCCATCATTTCTTGCCTTTCCTTCACACTATACTTGCGAAAAACTTATCCTTTGTTTCGGTATTTTCCTTTTACCCCAAAAAATCAAGCTGAAACAGCGCGGGTGAAAATCATTGAATAGGGTTGAAGGTTTTCGCACATTCCATTATTCGCGAATGCCCTGCGGTTTTTTGGGATTGTTTGCAATTTCACAACTTTTGCGGCAGACGGGGGTTGTCGGCGATGCGGAACCCGAATATGCTATGATACCCGCATGGGTTTGGTCGACGACTACGGGGCATATATCGGGCGGCAGGTGGCCGCGGGGCGCGGGGCGCGGGCGCGGCGGCTCGTGCGGCTCGGGCTCGCGTACGAGGGGGCGCGGCTGCGGCTGCGGCCGGACCCGCGCACGCCGAAGGCGCTCGTGCGGCTCAACCGGCTCGCGGTGCGCGCGGTCGCGGATGCGCTCGCCCGACCCTCGCGTTGCGTGTGGGTCAACCTCTTCGCACCGGTCGAGCTGCTGCAGGCGTTCGGCCTGCGCCCCCTGTCCATCGAATGCTTTTCGTCGTTCATGGGCGGCTTCCGCGTCGAGGGGCAGTTCCTCGCGGATGCGGAGCGCGCCGGCTACGCGGACACGCTCTGCGCCTACCACAAAAACTTCCTCGGCGCGGCCGTGGACGGGGTACTGCGCCCGCCGCTCGCCGCGCTCACGACGACGCTCGCCTGCGACGGCAACGTGAACACCTTCCGTGCGCTCGGGGAGCGGTTCGGCTGCCCCACGCTCGTCATCGACGTGCCGTACGAATACTCGGAAGCGAACGAACGCTACGTCGTGCGCCAGCTCGAAGAAGCGGCCTCGTCCTTGGCGCGGTTGACGGGCCGGCCGTTTGACACCGCCGCCCTGTCCCGCGCGCTCGAAAGCGAAAACCGCGCCCGCGACCTGCACGAGGAAGCGCTGCGCCTCGGTGCCTCGCGCGACTACCCCTCAACGCTGACGCTGCAAATGTTCAAGCTGTTCGCGACCCACATCCTGAGCGGAAGCCCGGAAGTGGAAGCGTACTACCGGCAGCTCGTGGCCGAGCTCCGCACCGCGCCCGAAGACCCAACCGCGCTGCGCATCCTTTGGGTGCATCTGCAGCCGTTCCACCAGGCGGCACTGCAGAAGTATTTCAACTACAACCCGCGCGTACGGTTTCTGGCCTCGGACTTCGACGCGGACTACGGCGACGGGCGCCTCGACCCGGCGCGGCCCTTGGAGTCGCTCGCGCGGAAGATGTTGCTGAACATCTACAACGGACCTTACGAACGGAAGGCCGCCGCCGTGCGCGCGCTCGCGGAACGGCTCCGGCCCGACGGCGCAATCCACTTCAACCATTGGGGCTGCAAGCAGTCGGCCGGCGGGGTGGCGCTGATGCAGCGCGCGCTCGAAGGGGGCGGCGTGCCGTTTTTGGCGCTCGACGGCGACGGGCTCGACCGCCGCAACAGCCCCGACGCGCAGATCGCGTCGCGCGTGGACGCGTTCTTCGAGATGCTCGAAGCGCGGCGCGGGGGGGCGGCAGAGCCTGCCCTCGGGCCCCGACCCGAGGGATGCCACCCCTACGAAGGGGAACACGCTCGGAAGGAGACGCCCGGATGACGGTCCTCTACCTTTGCCGATACGCCCCCGAGGAAGTCCTGCGCGCGATGGGCGCCGAAACGGAATACCTCGAGCCGGACGACGCGGACCTCGCGGCGGCGGAAGCGGCGCTGCACCCCGCAATGTGCTCGTTCTCGAAGGCGGCCTACGACGCGATTTGCCGGCGCATGGACGCCGACGCAGGGTGTGGCGTCCTCTTCACGAGCTGTTGCGACAGCACGCGGCGCCTGTACGATGTCGTACGAGAGCGTTATCCTGACCGCTTCGTTCACATGCTCGAGCTCCCCGTCAAACAGGATGCGGCGGCGCGGGACGCATACCGCCACGCGCTGGAACATCTCATCGACGCCTACGGGGAATGGTCCGGCGCCGCGTTCGATTCGAACCGACTGCGCGACGTTCTGCGCGCGGCGCCGCTTCCTTCCAGCGCGGCGAACGCTGCCAAGAAGCAAACGTCGCCACGCGTTGCGCGGCCGCGCGTCGGGCTGGCGGGCGCGAAGATTCCGCCCTCGTTGATCGAAGCGGTCGAGCGCGCGGGCGGACAGGTCGTCTTCAACCTGTCCTGTTCGGGACAGGAGCATGCTTTCGAGCCAATCTCTGACGCGGCATCCCCGCCCGACGTTCTCGACGCCTACGTTCGCGGCATCTTCGGCAAATACCCGTGCATGCGCATGGTGGGCGGCGACGGCGGCGCGCGGCTTCTCGGCCTCGAACGCGCCGTCCTTGAGAGCGGCGCCGACGGCGTCGTCTACCACACGGTCAAATTTTGCGACAATTACGCCTACGAGTACGCGGCGCTGACGGCACCGGCCACAGGGACAAGGAACGGCAATGCCCGGCCTGCGCAAACCCAGCCAAGGTCACAAACGTCGACCCCAGACGCCGGATACCCCGCGCTCGCTGCCGTCCCTTTCCTGAAAATCGAAACCGAATACGCAAACGCCACAGGCTCCGGCCAGCTCGCGACACGCCTCGAAGCCTTCGTCGAACAACTGCAAGCACGGCATCGTATAGGGGCGGAGCAATCCCCGCCCGCACCCCCCGAAGCACAGGAGACCACCATGAAAACCACCCGCATCGCCCTCGGCATCGACAGCGGCTCGACGTCCACAAACGCCGTACTGCTCGCAGCAGCCGCCCCGCGCGTCCTCGCCGCCATCACCGTCCCGACGGGGCCCATCGCCGCCGAAAGCGCTGCCGCCGCCCGCGCCGCCGTGCTCGCGAAGGCCGGCCTCACGGACGCCGACATCGATGCGCAGGTCGCGACGGGCTACGGCCGCTCCGCCGCCGCCAATATCCTGTCTGCAACAACAGCCGTCCCATCGGATTCCAAAAATTCCGCAGCTGCGCCACCCGCTGCCGCGCCCGCCGCCGAAATCACCGAAATCACCTGCCACGCGGCCGGCGCGCACTTCCTCGACCCGCGTGTGCGCACGATCATCGACATCGGCGGCCAGGACAGCAAGGTCATCCGCATAGACGAGGACGGCCGCGTCGCGGGCTTCGCGATGAACGACAAATGCGCGGCCGGCACGGGCCGCTTCCTCGAAATGACCGCGCGAAGCCTCGGCGTCCCGCTCGAAGACATCGGCACAGCAGCCCTGCGCGCGGCGGACGACCCGAAGGCCGAACGCGCTGACATCAGCAGCATGTGCACGGTGTTCGCGGAATCCGAGGTCGTGTCGCTCGTCGCGGCCGGCAAGCGCACCGAGGACATCCTGTGGGCGCTCTGCCGCGCCGTCGCCCGCCGCAACGAAGCGCTGCTCGCCCGCGCCGCCGGAAGGCCGCCCTACATGATGACCGGCGGCGTCGCAAAAAACG
>JAISTF010000048.1 GCA_031272745.1 Eubacteriales Family XIII. Incertae Sedis bacterium | reverse complement strand
AAGTTCAGGATGGAGTTTGGCACGTTGACGAGCGGCGCTCTGCCGTCTCCCGTGCTGGATACGTTTTCCAGCGTGATGTTCCATCCATAGGTATTCGTTTCGGTTGTTGAATTGACCAGCGTGGTCCTATGAACATTTCTATGAATGATGAAATGCGATGCTTTGTTGTTGTCCGAGTCGCCGTCACTGAAATTGTACTTCTTTACATAAAGGTTTTTCACGGCAAACTCGACGGGGGGATTCACGTTGCCGACGTCCCCGAGGATGAGCCCCTTGCCCACCTGGCTGCCGAAATCCAGCGTATAGCCTTGGCCGTCGATGGTCAGGGCGGTGGTACGTCCCGCGAGAAGGCCGTCGTCGCCGTCATTCTTCGTGCCCGTGTATTGGATGTTGCTTTTGAAACGAATGGTGGTGATTGCCGAATTTTCATACGCCGCCTTGAACGCATCCCATGTCGAAACCTCGACCGTCCCCGCGTCCTGCGGGCCGATGCCGGATTTTTTCTTTGCCGGCTGCGCGGGCTCGTCCGAAGGCTCCATCGTGAGCGCTTCGTCGGAGTCGGCGGGCGGCAGGATGCCGCCCCTACCATCATCGGCAGAGCCGGTTTCACCATCGGTGGAGCCGATTTTACCATCGGTGGAGCCGGTTTCACCATCGGTGGGGCTGGTTTCACCATCGGTGGGGCCGGTTTCATCATCGGTGGGCACAACGCCACCATCGCCGGAAGACCCATCCGCATCTTCGGCGGGCGGCAGGATGCCGCCCCTACTGTCTCCGGCGGCGGGCGGCAGGATGCCGCCCCTACTGTCCCCGTTGGGCGCATCCGAATTTTCAGAATTTTCTCCGTTTTCTAATCCTGTGTCAAGGCCACCCGTCGCGACCGGCGCACCGGACTCTGCGGAAGGATCGCCCGCCTCTTCGTCCGCGCGTGTCCCGAGCGGCAAAAACCCCTGCGCCGTCAAGATGACGGCCAAGGCCAAAACCGCAGTCTTTGCAAAGACTTTCCGTGCGTTCGTTCGTTTCATTTTGCTTGTCCCCTTTGTTTCAATCCCGTGCCCCCTTACAGTGAAATCTTTCAGTTTCCACTGTATATTCAAATGTTTCTCTGTTATTATAGTACCCTTTCTCTCGAAAATCAAACATTTTTTTTTGAGTTTTTTATTGTATAATATATATAAAGGAAAGGAACGACTATGACGAAACAGAAAATGATCCTGTTGATCGTGATTTTGGCAGTCGCAGTGGTCGCAGTGGCGTTGCTGCTCTTCACCAAAGTGCTGCCAAACATCGGCGGCGGCACGGAAATCCAGAGCGGCGCCTCGGGGGGCTCGCAGGAAACGGCAACCGACAGCGGAAGCGGCGGCGGCGCAATCGGCAACATCAACACCGCAGGCACCGGCGCGGCGACCGGCGACGTGGACACGGCTTCCACGGCACCCCTGACAAAGAACGACTTCGGCGGGGAAGTCCTCGCGACGGTCGCGGACGCGGAGATCACGCAGGGCCTCGTCGACGGCCTCACGGAAATCCATCTCCTTGTCAACGATGAAACCGCCGCGGGCATGTCGGCGGAGCAACTCGCATCCTTCAAAAACGAAGTCCTCATCTACTACGGTGTCGAAAACGAGCTCATCAAGGCCCATTTCGCGAAGGAAGGCATGACCGGCCTCACCGACGAGCAGAAGCAGGAAGCGCAGGACGAGCTCGCGGCCTTCTACGCGGACGTGCCGACGGCCGAACAGACGCTCAAGGACGCAGGCGTGACGCAGGCGCATTTGGATTATTATTTTGAAGAATACGTCTATTACAACCTCTTCTGGAACGAGGTGATCGCGGCCAGCCCCGTCACCGACGCGGAAGTGCAGGCGTATTACGACGAGTACAAGGAATTTTACGTCGAGGAGAGCGAAGACGAGGACGCGGAGCCCGTGCAGATCGCGCTCGACGCCGTGCGCGAAGAGATCGTGACGGACCTCGAGGACGAGAAGGTGTACAACGCGCTCGAAGCCCTGCGCACGGAAATCGGCGTCACCTACCTCGTGCCGACCGACCCGGAGACCGGCGAGCCGCCGCTGCTCGAAGAGGAGCTGTCCGACGAGGACGGCGAGCTCGAAATCGAGCTCGAAGAGGAATGACGGCTTGAAGATCCTCATGGTCGCGGCCGAGGGGATGCCGTTCGTGAAAACGGGCGGGCTCGCCGACGTCATCGGCGCGCTGCCGAAGGCCCTGCAGGCGCTCGGCGTGGACGTGCGCGTCATGATGCCGAAGCACCGCACCGTGAAGGAGCAGTACGAGGACGCGCTCGAAACGCTCGCGACGACGACGCTGCAGCTCGGCTGGCGGCAGAAATACCTCGGCGTGCAGACCCTGCGCAAGGACGGCGTCGAATATTATTTCATCGACAACGAAGACTATTTCATGGGGCCCGTCTACCGCGGCGGCGACGCGGAAAACGAGCAATACCTCTACTTCTGCAAAGCCGTCTGCGAGGCGCTCGCGCTCATCGACTTCACGCCCGACGTGCTGCACCTCAACGACTGGCACACGGGCATGGTGCCGATGCTGTTGAAAACGCAATACGGCGGGCGGCAGAACGGCGGGCGGCAGGATGCCGCCCCTACGCGTAATTCGTACGAGGCCCGTACATTATTCACCATCCACAACATTCAATTCCAGGGGAAGATGGATTTCCGGACGATGAAGGATATGCTGTCGATTCCGGACTATTACTACACGCCCGAGTACGTCGAGGCGGACGGGTGCGCGAACATGATGAAGGCGGCGCTCGTGTTCAGCGACCGGATTTCGACGGTCTCGCCGAACTACGCGCACGAAATCATGAACGCGTATTTCGGGCTCGGCATGGAAGGCATCCTGTCGGCGCGGCGGCAGGACGTGTCGGGGATACTCAACGGGCTCGACGAGGTGGCGTTCGATCCGGCGCACGACCCCGCGC
This sequence comes from Eubacteriales Family XIII. Incertae Sedis bacterium, assembly GCA_031272745.1. Lineage (GTDB taxonomy): Bacteria > Bacillota > Clostridia > Peptostreptococcales > Anaerovoracaceae > WRFF01. The sequence goes on along the minus strand of JAISTF010000048.1, from coordinate 1,595 downwards.
TCGCGGCGCCGTATGACGCGGGCGACCTGCGCGGGAAGCTCGTGTGCAAGCGGGACCTGTGCCGGCAGTTCGGGCTCGGCGGGGCCGGCGGCGGGCAGAGTCCGCACGCGCCGATCGTCGCGATGGTGTCGCGGCTCACGGCCCAGAAGGGCTTCGACCTCGTGCGTTATGCGCTCGAGGAACTGCTCACGACAGAGGACGTGCGCTTCGTGCTGCTCGGCAGCGGCGACCGCCCCTACGTCGATTTCTTCAATTATATAGCGGGCAAATATCCGGGGCGCGCGGGCGTGTACATCGGCTATGACGAGGCGCTCGCGCACCGCGTCTACGCGGGGGCGGACTTCTTTTTGATGCCGTCGCAGTTTGAGCCGTGCGGGCTTGCGCAGATGATCGCGCAGCGTTACGGGACGCTCCCAATCGTGCGCGAGACGGGCGGGCTCGTCGACACGGTCGCGCCGTACAACCGCTTCACGGGCGAGGGCACGGGCTTCGGCTTCGCGACATTCAACGCGGGCGACATGCTCGCGGCCGTGCGCCTCGCGCTGTCCGTCTACCGCGACAAGCCCGCGATGCGCAAGCTCAGGCGCAACGCGATGGCGCTCGACAACAGCTTCGCGCGCTCCGCCGAACAATACCTCGCGCTCTTCCGCGCAATGCGGTAACCAAAAAACCCGAACGCCGGCAGCTTAGGGTGCAAATGGGGGGGATTCCCCTGCTGTCGGCGCTCGGGTATCTTTGGTTAGGAATAAGCTATATCATTCTTGCCGGTTCGAGGGAACCACCTCGTAGTCCTCGTCCACCGCTTCCGGCGCGTCCTCCGCCGGCAGGCGGTAACGGATCCGGCTGAGCACGAAGCCCACCAGCGTCACCACGAGCAGGAAGATCACGACGCCCGAGTATTTGTTGAGCCATGTCACCGGCAGGTCGCGGTCGTCGAGGAACAGCCACGAGACCAGCGTCAGGATGCCGAAGATCACGCCGACGACCGTGAAGGCGAACGCCGGGAAGAGGCCGAGCCTCCAGTCCGTGCGCCCTTCCTCGCGCAGCGCCTGCGCGTCGCGCCGGCGGCCGATGTGCCCCAGGATGGCGAGCGCCGCGAGGATGACCGCCGCGAACGACATGAACATCGAAAGCAGGCTCCACGCGCCGCCGACGCCGTAGCTGCCCATCGGCACGAGGCCGTCGATCAGATCCTGGATCCAATTGCCCGACTGCGCGTCGATCTTCGCCTGGTCCTCCGGGGAGAACCCGCTCTGCGGCACCGGCTCTTCGAGTATTTCCGAGGGTTGCTCTTCCACCTTCGTGCCCGTGCCCGTCGTCGTCTCGTCTTCGGCCGGCGGCGCCGGCGGGGCCGCCGGGGTCTCCTCCGGCTCGATTTCCGTGGTCTCCGGCTCCTCGGGCTCCGTCGCGGCAACGCCGCCGCCCGCGAGCACGTAGGTGGCGATGACCGACCATGTGCTCGACCCCGCCGTGCCTTCCGTCACCGTGATCTTCGCCTTCGCCTTGAAATAACCGGTCTCCTTGTACTTCTCGATGCCCCGGTACTCCGCGGACGCCGCGTAGCCGAGCGGCACGCCGTCCGCGTCGTTGCCGAG
>JAISTF010000141.1 GCA_031272745.1 Eubacteriales Family XIII. Incertae Sedis bacterium | reverse complement strand
TGCTGTTTCTTCATCAGGCCCTTCTCCTTCTTGCCCAGATCATGATGCCGAAGACCATGAGCGCGATCGGCACGATGGCGATGTACAGGCTGCCGACGACCAGGCCGGATGCCGTCGGCACGGTCAGCGCCGTGACGGTGTAAGGCTTCGACGGCACGACCACCGTCCCGTCGCCGGACAGGTCTACGAAATTGGACAGGACATCCGCGAACAACGCCGCGTTTGCGCCGGACACCATGCTGTCGGCGTCGTCCGTCAAAATCAAATCACTGCCAAGCACCACCAATTGCGAAAGCGCTTCGTCCGTGATCGTTATTTCCGCGGCGACCGCGATGTCGAAGGGGCCGGCTTCGTCGCCTTCCTCGTAGTCGAAGGTCGTCGCTTGTTGGATGTTTTTCTTGGAAAACGAGGACGCCGTGCTCGTGAGCATCGGATAGTAGGTCACGCCTTCGGGCGGCTCGGCGGCGCGGGTGATGCCGCGCGCGTAGGGGGCGAAGACGTAGGACTGGCCGAGCGACGTCGTGTAGGCGTTCGACACGACCTCGGGCAGCAGGTAGGTCGGCTGCTGATAATAGTAGTTTGCGTCGCCTTCGATCACCATGCCGGGGACGGCGGTGAGACCGGCCGCAGCGAGCACGGACGCGAGGTTTGGCATGTCGTCGGGCGCGGTGTAGTCGTAGGTGACAATCAGATTGCCGCCCGTCGTTTCAAGCCAGGTGACGAGTTTGTCCGCGTCGTCCTTGGACAGATCCGACGTGGGGCCGTTGACGATGAGCGCGCGCGCGTCGTCGGGCACCGCGTCGGCCGTGAGAAGGCTGAGTTCGGCGGTTTCGAAATTCGCCTTTGTGATTGCCTCGGAGAAGCCGCCCGACAGCGCGGTCTCGCCGTGACCGGTGAGCGCGTAGACCTTCGGGATGTTCCCGCTTGTCACATACCGGAGCGCACTCGTGATCTGCCCCTCCGCGTCGTAGCCTGTGACGCTCTGCGTGTAGGTCGTGTAGTCGAACTCCGTGACGTACAGGTCGGCGCTGTCGATGATGCGCGAGACATCGCCACAGACCACGATGAGGCTGCCCTGCGTGACCTGCGTGTCGGTGTATTCTTGATAAAACGTCGGGCTGACGATCGGGTCGCGGTAGTCCACCGTGATATGCTTCGACGCTTCCGCGTAGTTCCGCAGGGTCGAGGCCACGGTCGTGTCCTCGTTTTCCTCTGACGAAATGACGTAGATCGTGACGTCCTTGTCGAGCGCGGCGAGGAAGTCCGTCGTCTGCTCCGTGAGCGAGTAGATCTTTCCGGCTGTGACATCGATGGCCGTGGCGGACGCGGGCAACGCTGTCGCGAAAAGGTTCACGACGACGGCGACCACCGCGCCCACCACGATTAGGCCCGAAGAGAATACGCCCGTCTTGAGCGTCTTCACGCTCGCGTCCCACCGGCGTTTTTGAAGCGCCTGTGTCGCGAAGAAGAGGAAGAGCGCCGCGAGCGAGAGGTAGTAAAGGATGCCCGTCAGCGAGAGCGAGCCGCTGAAAAACGAGTCCATCGGCGCGAGCAGATCGTACGCCGACAGGATCTTTGTAAGGAAATTTCCCGATGAGGAAATGAGCTGCGTGATGCCGTTCATCATATATCCGACGAACAGGAACGCAAACGTAAGGACGGCGGAAATCAGCTGGCTCTCCGTGAGCGACGATGCGAAGATGCCGATGGCGATGCAGCAGAGCCCGTAGAGCCAGAAACCCAGGACGGCCACGTAGTTTTCCGCGAGCGGGGCGTCGCCGAACGTTCGCATGATCCACGGCGCCACGCAGATCGCCGCCATGCTGAGGGAGTGGACGGCCGCGCACGCGAGGTATTTCGCGACCACGACCCTTCCGACGGAGACCGGCGACGTGAAAAGCAGCTGGTCCGTGCGGCTGCGTTTTTCCTCGGCCAGCGTCCGCATTGTCAGGATCGGCACCGTGATCATGCCGAGGAACAGCGCCGATCCGAGCGCGCTCGACATGAGCGGCTCGCCGTAGCTCATGTTGATGGCGTAGAAATACAACCCGTACAGCGCCATGCCCGCCGCGATGTAGAGCCAGCCCGTGACGGTCCGGAAGTAGGCGCGGAACTCGCGCTTGAAGATCGCGCTCATGCATCCACCTCTTCTGTCTGCTCCGGCACATCCTCTTCTGCCTGCTCCGGCACATCCTCCGGCGCTTCCCCCGACGCGACCAGATCCATGAAGATGTCCTCGAGCGATTTGCCCGTGCTCGCAAACTCCAGCACCTCGCATTTCCTGCGCACGAGCTTGGCGAGGATGGGCTGCCGCGCGTCGACGTCGTCCTTCGTGCGGAAGGTCACGCTTGTGGTTTCCGGTTCGGCTCCGGGTGCCGTCGCGACGGACGCCGTGTCGACCTCGCGGATGGATGCGAGCGCCGCCGCCGCGTCCTGCCCGTCGCCGCGCACGAGCAATTTGAGCTCCTGCCGCCCGCTGCCCGCCCCCGCGATGAGGTTTTCCGTCGTGTCGCTCGCGACCAAGCGGCCGCCCGCGATGATGAAGATGTAGTCGCAGGTCTCGCGCACTTCCGAAAGGATGTGCGAGCTGAGGATCACGGTATGGCTTTGTCCGAGCTCGCGGATCAGCGTGCGCATCTCGATGATCTGCGCGGGGTCGAGCCCGATGGTCGGTTCGTCGAGGATGATGATGGCCGGATATCCGAGGATCGCCTGCGCGAGCCCCACCCGTTGCCGGTAGCCCTTCGAAAGATTCCGGATCAGCCGTTCCCGCACGTCCCAGGTGCGCGTCCGCTCCATGACTTCGTCCACATGCGCTTCCAGCACGTCCCTGTCCACACCCTTCAGCTCCGCCGCGAAGTCGAGGTACTCTTCGACGGTCATGTCCATGTACAGCGGCGGCGTTTCCGGCAGATACCCGATGCGCCGTTTCGCTTCCTCGGGTTTTTCGAAAATGTCGAAGCCGTCAACCTCGACCGTCCCCTGCGTCGCGCCGAGATACCCCGTGATGATGTTCATCGTCGTCGACTTCCCCGCGCCGTTCGGCCCGAGAAATCCGTAAATCCGCCCCGGCTCGATCGTCAGGTTCAAATCGTCGACGGCGACATGCCCGCCGTATTTCTTCTGCAAATGCTTGATCTCAATCATGGACCGCTCCTTCTGCTACCAATCAGCGCAAATCTTAGCGCGGGTGGCTTAAAGGGAGGTTAAACGGCGGCGGGGGAATTTCAGGAGCGTGGGCTCTGCTCAATTTTGCAAGTTTGGTCAGATTTCATAGCAGGAATCCGGACGCGGTACGTCCTGCAAAATGTACAGTGTTGCGCAAAATTCATGCGATTTTCTGCAAGAAAATTCCGAAACTATCCTACACTATGTAGTATTATCAAGCATTGACACGCCGGAGAGCACTCTGTTATGTTAGGTACTATGAAGAGGAAGAGATCGAA
>JAISTF010000117.1 GCA_031272745.1 Eubacteriales Family XIII. Incertae Sedis bacterium | reverse complement strand
ACGGTGCGTCGCGCGCCGCCGCAAACGGGCTGAAGACGCTGCTCTTTGAGGAGAAGACGCTCGGCGGCGCCTGCATCCGCGACGGTCTGCTCGCGGAGCCCGCGATCTTGGACGCGGTGCGCGCGGCCGATACGGCAAGAAACGGCGCGGTCTGCGGGTTTGTCAGCGAAGGCGCCCGTCTGGACTTCGGCGTCTTTGCGGAATTGCGCGAAGCGGCGCTGAAGGCGCTTCAGGATGAGATCGTCGTCTCCTTTGTGGGCAACGGCGTCGAGGCGGTCAACGAGCGCGTCGTCATCAAGGGCCGTTTCGGGCGATCGTTTGAAGTGGAAGCCGCCGGCACGGTCTGCCGCGCGGAGCGCCTGCTCATCGCGACGGGCTCGGAGGATTTCGTCCCGCGCATCGAAGGGTTGGAAACCGCCCTCGGAACGGGGTTTGCGCTGTTGCCGTCCGACCTGCCTGCGCTTGCGGAACCGCCGGAGCGGCTCGTTGTGATCGGCAGCGGGCCCGCGGCGCTGGAAGCGGCGTTCTTTTTCAACGCGGCCGGTTCCCGCGTGACCGTCGTCGAATTGGCGCAGGAAATCTGCGGCGCCTTGGACGCGGACGCGGGGCGTATCCTGCGGGAGAGCCTCGCCGCGCGGGGCATCGAATTCCTGACGGGCTCGATGCCGACGGCATTTGAAGGCGGCGGCGTGCGCGTCCGGAGCGCGTCCGGCGTGACCTTCGTGCCCGCGGACAAGGCGGTCGTTTCGATGGGGAAAAAGCCCTGCGCCCCGGGGTTCGGGCTCGAAAAAATCGGCGTGGCCGTCCAGCACGGCGCGGTTGTGACGGACGCACAGCTCCGCACGAACAAGCCCGGCGTCTGGGCCGTCGGCGACGTGAACGGCAAACTGCCCTCGGCGCAGACCGCCTTTCGCGAGGCTGTCTGCGCGGTGAACGACATGCTCGGCGCGCGGGACAGCGTTCGATACGAAACGATTCCTCAGATCGTCCGCACGGTGCCGGAAGCTGCGGGCGTCGGCGAGACGGAGCTCACCGCGCGCGTCAAGGGCCTTGCCTACGAAGTGTCCCAGGTGCCCGTGTGCCGTTCGAAAGCGTCTGCGGCGCGAAACGGAAACGAGGGGCTGTGCAAATTGATTATTGAGAAAGGAACGGGGCGGCTGCTCGGCGCGCATCTTGTGGGCCGGTACGCTTCGGAGGAAATTTTGGCGGCGGCGTTCATGGTCGGCAGCGCATGGCCGGCGGAGACGCTGCGTCGGTTGGCATTCCCGCATATGACGGAGGGGGAGGCAATTCGGGATGCGTTGTCGCAAATTTGAGCGGAGGAGAAAATGACCAAGTCTTTGCTTTTGGATCCCAAGGCGCTTGAGCGCAAGACGGAAATCGTGTTCCGTCGCATCCCTGTCAATGCCTACGACGGGTCGGTGGCACGGGCGCGCGAGTATTTCACGGACGCGGACCTCGTGCGCGTCTATCGCGACATGACGGTGCTGCGCGCTTTCGAAACGGCGGTGCTCGACGTCAAGACGCAGGGCGCTTTCGAAGACATGCCCGTGCAGATCCCGGGGTCGGTGTATCCGGCGCTCGGCCAGGAGTCGGCGGCGGTCGGGCAGGCGTATCTGCTGGAGCCGGAAGACGCGGTGTTCGGCAGCCACCGCAGCCACGGCGAGGTGCTCGCGAAGGCGCTGTCGGCCATCCACAAGCTGTCCGACGAAGCATTGACGGAGATCATGGAAGGCTATTTGGACGGGCGGATTCTGCGCGCGCTCGAAACGGTGTACGAAGCGGAAAACGTGAAGGACATGGCGAAAATGTTCGTCCTGTACGGGCTTCTGAGCGAGGTGTTCGGGCGGGAGACGGGGTTCCAGCGCGGACTCTGCGGCGGCGCCCACGCGTTCTTCCTGCCGTTCGGCTCTTATCCGAACAATGCGATTGTCGGCGGCTCGGCCTGCATCGCGGCGGGCGCGGCGCTGTACAAACGCGTGAATGAAAATGCCGGCTACGTGATCTGCAACATCGGCGACGCGGCGATCGGCTGCGGGCCCGTGTGGGAGGCGCTGAATTTTGCGGCGATGGACCAATTCCATACGCTGTGGGAGGATCGGCGCAAAGGCGGCCTGCCGGTGCTCTTCAACGTCTTCGACAACGGCTACGGCATGGGCGGGCAGACGCGCGGCGAGACGATGGCGTACGACATGCTCGCGCGCATCGGCGCGGGCATCGAGCCGAAGCAGCTCTATGCGGAACGGGTGTGGGGACTCGACCCGCTTGCTGTCATCGACGCGTACCGGCGCAAGCGGGAAATCCTCGCGGCGGGTGGCGGGCCGATCCTGTTGGACGTGCTCACCTACCGGCTGTCCGGACATTCGACGAACGACCGCGGCACGTATCGTTCCGCGGAGGAAGTGGACGCCTGGGAGAACATTGACCCGCTGAAGATTTACCGCGCGGAGCTCGTGGCGGCGGGGGTTGCTTCGGATCCCGAGTTTGAGGACATCCTCAGGGATTCCGCGGGGCGCATGGCGAAGGTCTGCCGATGGGCCGTGGACGAAAATCTCTCCGCGCGCATGGACGCGGAGCAGGTCGCGGTCTTTTTGGAAGGGGAGACATTTTCAAATGATAAGATGGCGCGTATGGCGGAGGGGCGTGCGAAATTCCTCGCCGATCCGGCGGGCAACAGCCGCACGAAGCTGATCGCGGCGATGGACCGCGGCGACCTCACGTTGCGCGACGCCGTGTTCGAGGCGATGCTCGCGAAGTACAAAGTGGATTCGTCGTTCCTTTCCTTCGGCGAGGATGTGCGCGATTCGGGCGGCGCGTTCGAGGTCTATCGCGGTCTTGAGGAAGTGGTGCCGTATATCCGGCTGTTCAACACGCCCGTGTCCGAAAGCGCGATCGTGGGCGCGGCCGTCGGCTACGGCATGATGGGCGGGCGCTGCGCGCCGGAAATCATGTACAGCGATTTCCTCGGGCGCGCGGGCGACGAGCTCTTCAACCAACTCGCGAAATGGCAGGCGCTGTCCGGTGGTTCGCTGAAGATGCCGGTCGTGTTGCGCGTGTCCGTCGGCGCGTCCGAAAACGCGCAGATGAGTCAGGACTGGTCGGCGCTGTGCACGCACATCCCGGGGCTGAAGGTCGTCTATCCCGCGACGCCGTGGGAAGCGAAGGGACTGCTCACGGCCGCGCTGAACGGCACGGACCCCGTCGTGTTTTTTGAAAGCCAACAGCTGTACAATCAAAAGGAAATCTTCCGCGCGGGCGGCGTGCCGGAGGATGCTTACGAAATCGAAATCGGGGACGTCGATTTGATTCGCGTCGGGACGGACGTAACGCTCCTGACGATCGGGCCGGCGCTTTACCGCGCGGTAGAGGCCGCGGACATCCTGGCGGAGCGCTACGGGCTCAAGGCGGAAATTCTCAACATCCACAGCCTCGTGCCGCTGGATTATTCCAAGATTCTCGACTCGTGCGACAAGACGGGGCGGGTCGTCATCGTCGGCGATGCGTCGGCGCGGACATCCTTTCTCTCGGAAGTCGCGCGGAATATTTCGGAATTTGTCTTCGACCGCTTGGACGGACCGCCGGTCGTCGTCGGGGCGCGGGAGTGGATCGTGCCGTCGGCCAACTACGCGGATGCGTATTTTCCGGGGGTGGACGCGATCTTGGATGCGATCCACGAGAAGATCCTGCCGCTCGCGGGCTATCTGCCGCGGACAAATCTTTTCACGCCGCTCGACCAGCTGCGCCGCGCGAAGGCGGGCGTCTAAGGGGGCCGGGCGCGTATGGCGAAGAGTCCCTATGAGGTGCTCGGTCTGAAGCCGGGCGCGAGCGAGGATGAGATCAAGGCGGCGTACCGCGAACTTGTGAAGAAATATCATCCGGACCGTTACCAGGACAATCCGCTGTCGGATCTTGCGGAGGAGAAGATGCGCGAGATCAACGAAGCGTACGACACGCTGATGGGCGGGGCCGGAAAGAAGCGCGGCGGCGGGTCGGCGGCCGGCAAATACGGGCCGGGCAGCTCGCGCTACTACGGCGGCGATTTCGGCGGCGCGGGCGCGTATTCGGGAAACGACGCGGAGGAGTTTCGAAGCATCCGCCAGTCGATTGACCGCGGCGATCTGCGCGACGCGGAGCAGCGGCTGAACCGCGTGGCGACGCGGAACGCGGAATGGCATTATCTGTTCGGCGTGCTGAACATCCGGCGTGGCTGGTTCAACGAAGGCATGAACGGTCTGCAGATGGCCGTGAGCATGGCGCCGGACAATTTCGAATACCGCAACACGCTCAACTCCGTGATGTCGCAGACGCAGGGCTATCAGTTCGGCTCCTACCAGCGCGGATACTCGGACGCCGAGCGCACCTTCTGCACGGCGCTCCAGTGCTACTGCTGCGCCGATGCGTGCTGCGACTGCATCTGATTCATGGAAATCCTTCGGGCGAAACATATGGGATTCTGCGGGGGTGTCGACCGCGCGGTGCGGCTGGCCGAGGAAGCGGCGCCTTGCCATTCCGTCGGCGCGATCATCCACAACGACGGGGTGATGCGGGGGCTGGCAGAGAAGGGACTGACGGTCGCGGAATCGCTGGACGAAGTGCCGGACGGGGCGACGGTGGTGGTGCGGTCGCACGGCGAGGGCCCGGCGTTTTTTGAGGAAGCCGCGGCGCGCGGGCTCATGGTCGTCGACGCGACCTGCCCGAAGGTAAAACGGATTCATGAACTTGTGGCAGAAGCCGCGGCGCGCGGGGAGCGCGTCGTCGTCGTCGGGGACCCTTTGCATCCCGAGGTGCGCGCGACCGTGGCCTGGGCCGCGCCGGCCGAAGTGACGGTGGTGCAGACGGA
>JAISTF010000078.1 GCA_031272745.1 Eubacteriales Family XIII. Incertae Sedis bacterium | reverse complement strand
CGGCAGCCCTGCAAAAAAATCGTCATCCGCAGTCCGGGTCCGTCGACGATGCTGTCGTTCACGATCCCCGCAATGCGGATGGTATCATGCGAATGGTTTGTGGTCATGCCACTTCGGCCTGACACTCCTCTTCCGTGCAGACGTCGTGCTTCACGCGGTCGCGTTCCTCGGCGCGCTTCGCGTCGTTGAAGCGGTCGAGCGTGCCCACGAGGTACCCCGTGATGCGGCGGATGCGGTCGAAGCCCATGTCGCCCTCGTCCTCCGTCCGCCCGCAGCCCGGGCACACGTCGTCGATGATGCCGTTGTACCCGCAGACCGGATCGCGGTCGACGGGATGGTTGATCGACCCGTAGCCGACCCCCGCATCCTTCATGCACCGCACGACCTGCTCGAACGCGTCGAGGTTGTCCGCCGGATCGCCGTCAAGCTCGACGTAGGTGATGTGCCCCGCGTTCGTCAGCGCGTGGTACGGCGCCTCGATGCGGATCTTGTCAAACGCCGAAATCGGATAGTAGACCGGCACATGGAAGCCGTTCGTATAGTATTCGCGGTCCGTCACGCCCGGCACCGACCCGAACTTCTTCAGATCGAGCCGCACGAAGCGTCCCGCCAACCCTTCCGCCGGCGTCGCGAGCAGCGTGTAGTTCATGCCCTTCTCGCGGGACAGACGGTCGAGGTAGTCGCGCATGAACGAGACGATCTCGAGCCCGAGGTTTTGCGCTTCCGCGCTCTCGCCGTGGTGCGCGCCCGTCAGCGCGACCAGCGCCTCGGCGAGCCCGATGAACCCGACCGACAGTGTCCCGTGCTTCAGCACCTCGCCGACCTCGTCGTTGACCCCGAGCTTCTCCGAGCCGATCCAAATCCCCTGCCCCATCAAAAACGGGAAATTGCGGACCTTCTTCTTCGCCTGTATCTGATAACGGTCCCAGAGCTGCTCCGTCACAAGCGCCATCTTGCGTTCCAGCTCCTCGAAAAACCATTCGACGGAGCCGTTTGCCTTGATTGCGATGCGCGGCAGGTTGATGGACGTGAAGGACAGGTTGCCCCGCCCGTAGACGATTTCGTTGTCCTTGTCGTAGGTGTTGCCGATCACGCGCGTGCGGCAGCCCATATACGCGACCTCCGTCTCGGGCCGCCCCTCGCGATAGTATTGCAGGTTGAACGGCGCGTCCAGGAACGAGAAATTCGGGAACAGCCGCTTCGCGCTCACGCGGCACGCGAGCCGGAACAAATCGTAGTTCGGGTCGCCCGGATTGTACGACACCCCTTCCTTCACCTTGAAGATGTGAATCGGGAAGATCGCCGTCTCGCCCCCGCCGAGCCCTTCCTCGGTCGCGAGCATCACGTTTTTCGTGACCATGCGCCCCTCGGGCGACGTGTCCGTGCCGTAGTTGATCGACGAGAACGGCGTCTGCGCCCCCGCGCGCGAATGCATCGTGTTGAGGTTGTGCACGAGCGCTTCCATCGCCTGCTTCACCTCGCGGTCCGTCTCCGTCTCGGCCGCCTTCTGCGCGAAGCCGTGCGCCCGTTCGAGCACTTCCGCGTCTACGCCGAGCGCCGTGAACGCCGCGATCTCCTGCTTCGTGTACTCCACGTCCGCCTGCAGGCGCGGCGAAAGCCCCGTTCTGTTCTCGATGTCAGCGAAGACCGCCTTCACGACCTCGCCGTCCAACTGGTCGGACAGTTCCGGCGCGAGCAGCGCGAGCGCCTTCGCAAAATTCGAGACATACAGCTTCTTGTACGTCTTGCGCACGCCCGGCGCGAGCCCGAAATCGAAATTCGGAATGCTCTGCCCGCCGTGCTGGTCGTTTTGGTTGGACTGAATCGCGATGCACTCGAGCGCCGCGTAGCTGTGGATCGAATTCGGCTCCCGCAGATGCCCGTGCCCCGTCGAAAACCCGCCGCGGAACAGCCGGTCCACGTCGATCTGGCAGCACGTCGTCGTCAGCGTGTAGAAATCGAAGTCGTGGATGTGGATGTCGCCGCCCGCGTGCGCCTCGCTCTGCTCTCTCGTGAGAATCTTTTTTTCATAATAATCCTTCGCCGACTCGGAGCCGTATTTGAGCATGATGCCCATCGCCGTGTCGCCGTCGATGTTCGCATTGTCGCGCTTCGTGTTGCTCTCCGCCGCATCTTTGTTTGTCAGTTCGTCGAGCGTCCGCATGAGCTTCGTATTGAGTTCGCGGATGCGCGTGCGCTCGGCGCGGTAATCATGGTACGCCTTCGCGATGCGCGGGAAGCCTTTGTCGCCCAACACCTGCTCGACGACGTCCTGGATGCTCTCGATGTTCGGCACGTCGTCGCCGTAGCGCTTTTCGAGCCGCGCCTCGACCTCGGCCGCCAACGCCGGCGCCTTGCCCGTGCTGCCGCGCCCGTTCGCCGCCATCGCTTTTTCGATGGCGTCCTCGATTTTGGAGATGTGGTATGGGACGGTTCTGCCGTCGCGTTTTTCTATCGTCTTAAACATAACTCTCTTACCCCTTGGAAACTGGCTATTTTGCGCTTTTTGAGGCGTGTTTCCATTATGGCACACAAGATACGGGGTGTCAATGAGTTTTTTGTTACAAGTCGGTTTCAGTTGCTCTAGGGCGCAAAAACCCGCCGCCCTACACCCTTTCGCAGTAGACCACGTAGCGTTCGTAGTTGTGGCCGAGGGGGTTGCAGGAGATCAGGGTCAGCAGGTCGCGGCCGGGTTGGATGCGGATGGCGTCCACGTCGCTCGGGTCGATGATGCGGATTTCCGTGGCGCGGTAGGTCAACGGGCCGCGGAAATTCGTGATCGTCACCTCGTCGCCGATCTCGATCTTGTGGATGTTGCGGAACATGACCAAGGACGTGCCGCGGTGCGCCGCGATGACGCAGTTTGTGTTTTCGCCGCCGATCGGGTAGGACGTCTGCGTCAGGTGCACGGCGCCCTTCGCCATGTTTTCCGTGTTGGCGCCAAGGTAGATCGGCAGTTCCATGTCGATGCACGGGATGGAGACGAAGCCGATGCAGTTGTCTTCGATGCCGTAGGCGGACAGGTCCACCGCCGGCTGCTCGTAGGAGAAGGCGTCCGTGAGGCCGGCCTGCCCTGTTTGATAGAGCGTCTCGTTTTCGCGCCGCAGCCGATCGTAGAGCAAGTCCTCTTCATCCTTCGCCGCGCCTTTGTCCGCGTAGGCGACGTAGGCATCCTTCAGGCCGGATACCTCATGCTCGTAGGCGAGCTCGTCCACCTGCGGGAAGACCGCCACGACCAACCCGCAGACAAAGAGCGGAATGGCGGCGTAGAGCCATTTTGTTTTTTTCATTTTGTTCACCCCCGTTCATGCGGCGGGCGGCAGGATGCCGCCCCTACGTATAACTGCGCAGCAAGCGCCTGCGGATGGCCGCCGCCAGCAGGATGCCGCAAAACATCAAGACCGCCGTGCCGCCGCCGATTGTCAGCTGCAATTTTTGTTCCGCCGTCAGGCCGCCGCCCGCCGTCGCACCCGCCGCCGCCGTCTCCTGCCCTTCCGTATAAGGCACCCGCGCGCCGCGCACGAGCAGGCGGTGGGAGTTGACGCCGTAAGGCGTGCAGGTGACCAACGTGCAGTAATCCTCGTCCTGCACGCGCTTGAGCAGCGATGTGTCTTCCGGCTCCACGACCGAGATTTGGTCGACGCGATAGGCCAGCGTGCGCCCGAGCACATGCAAATAAAACATATCGCCCTCTTCCAGCTCGACGAGATCCGTGAACAGCCGCGCGCTCGAAAGCCCCGTGTGGCCCGTGATGGCGCAATGCGTGCTCGGCCCGCCGACGGGCATCGACGACCCTTCAAGATGGCCCGCCCCCTTCGCCAGCGTCGCGCTCGCTGTCCCGTGCCGGATCGGCAGCTCCACGCCGATGCGCGGGATTGTGATATAGCCCATTGTGTCGTCGATGCTCAAGACCGAAAAATAGTTATTCGGCATGACCATTCCGGAGCCGTCGAGAAAGGGGTCGTGCGCCGGATAGCCCGACAGGTTTTCGTTGTACTCCACGGCCTCGGCCCACGCGGCGTCGAGCTCCTCCTTGCTATAGCCCGACACCGCTTCGGCGTAGTCCTCGATGGCGTACGACCCGTTTCTCTGCGCGAGGTGGTCGGCGGCCGTCGGGTATCCGAACAGCCCTGCCCCGATTAGCGCGACGAGGATGATGACGATCTTGTACATCGGGTCCGCCTTCCTGCTTCGCCTGCTTCGCCTGCCTCGCCTACTTCGCCTTCTCGCCCTTCGCGCCCTTCTTGCGGCCGATGACGACGAGCAGGATCGCCACGCCCATCAGCGCGACGCCGCCGGCCGTGAACAGGGCCGTGCCCGCGCCGCCCGTCTTCGGGAGCGTGAAGCCCTTGCTGTTCTTCACGGTGATGGACGCCTTGTAACCTTCCTTCACCACGTCGTCGCCCTGGTTCGGGTCAAACGTCACGGCGGCCGGACCGTTCAGCAGGTTGTAGCCCTGCTTCGCCTGCGTCTCGACGATCCAGTAGGTCTTGCCCGTTTTCGTGCCCAAGCCGTCCTCGGTGTAGTCGAGCAGACCTTCAAATTTCGCCGTGCCGTTTTGGTCCGTTTTGATCACATAGTCGGCGGCGTCGACATCCGTGTAGCCGGTGTCGTTCACATCCAGAATATTGCCGCCCTTCTTTTTCAGATAGTTTCCGGCCAGCGCGTTTTCTTCCGAGGAAGCGATCTTGAAAAACACCATTTCCAGCAGCGTATCATCTTTTGCGTCGCGCTTCGTGACGATGATCTGACCCGTATGCACCTCGGCCTTGTTTGTCTTGTACGTCGTCTTCTGCCCGGCCTGGTTTGTGAAGTCCACGGTGGCCTGGTTGCCGACGGTGTGCACGGTGTGGGTCTCATCCGTCTCGTAGGTCAGGATCTCGTTGTTGACGCGCGCTTCGAAGGTCACCTCAACAAACCGCATGCCGGTCGCCAGATACGGGAACCCGTAGGTCTTGCCGAAGACCACCTTCAGCGTCCTCGTGCTCTCGTTCCAG
>JAISTF010000073.1 GCA_031272745.1 Eubacteriales Family XIII. Incertae Sedis bacterium | reverse complement strand
AAGATGCCGTCCGTGACCTCGATGATGCCGCGCATCTCGGCGGCGTAGTCCTCGAAGCCGTCCGCTTCGAGCGCATCCGCGAGCCGCTCCACCATCGCGGGCAGGCCCGCGTCCTCCGCGAGAAACCGGCGCAATCCCCGTGTGCGGCCCTCCGCCGTGCGGCTCTCCGTGAACCGCGCCCGAAACGCGTCTAAGATTTCCGCGACTTTTGCGGCCGCCGCGCCGAGGCGCGCAAACATCTCTTCCTCGTATGCCGCCGCGCCGCGCCGCAGCGGGCGCCCCCACGCGGTCCCGCGCAACCCGTAACGCAGCGCGTAGTTTTCGAGCTCCTCGGCGTCTTCCTCTTCGAGAGGCACGAGGCCCGTACGAATCCAGCGGAAGATGTCCTCGCTGCGCCGGCCGCGCGATTGGATTTCGGGCAGCGCGAGGATGTATTCGAGCACGGGGTTGTGGTCGACGTCGCGCCGGCGGTCGAAAAACGTCGGCAGGCCGGCCGCGTCGAAGACGCGCTTGATGGCCGAGGAGCGCCGCCCCGGGTCGTTGCACAGCACGAGGATGTCGCGGTAACGCAGCCCCTCGTTCCGCACGAGGGAAGCGATGGCCCGCGCGGCCGCGGCCGCCTCCGCATCGAAGTCCGCCGCCTTGTGGAGCACGAGCGCAGGCGGCAGGATGCCGCCCCTATATATTTCCGGAGAACCGGTTTCCATATTTGTAGGGGCGGCTTTCAGCCGCCCGCCTGCCGTGAACACCGTCTGCTTTTCATCGAGCCCGAAAGCGAAGAGATATTTCTCGATATGCATGATTTCGGGTGGTCGCAACACAGCGGGACAGTCCCCGCTACGTTGCTCGGGCGGCAGAATGCCGCCCCTACATATATCGCCGAGGCCAGCCAGACATACCTCCGCGCCCGCCTTCCGCGCCGCTTCGCAGAGCGCTTCCGCCGTGCCGTTCGTCATCGCAAAAAACGCGTTGGCCGGCTCGGCCGTCAGCACGACCGACACCTCTTCGCACACCGCCGCCATCTGCGCAATCGCTTCTATATACAAGGGGGAGATATAGTCGTACCCGTACACCCACACACACGCCCCCGCGAGCATCCGCGAATCCGCGATGCGCGAGACAAACCGCCGCGTCACATCCGTGCTGTCCGGCAGGCCGCCCTTCGCGAGCGCGTCTTCGTAGCCGCGATACAAAAACAACAGATCCAGCAGCTTGCGGCGCAGCAGCGAATCGGACTCCAATTTTATTATTCCCTCTTCCAGATCCGCCGGAGATACGAGATGGGTCTTGAAGCTCATGATCGCGGCCGACAGTTTCTCGATGAAGGCCGGCGAATTTTCGAGTCGCCTGTAGACGGCGAGCTCATCACGGCCGCGGTGCAGCAGCCGCGCGAGCAGCATATATTTGCCGTATTGGTCGATGAACTCCGTGCGGCCGCCCGTCTCGTCGAGCACGCGCCCCGCGAGGCGGTTCATCGACAGCACGACGGGGTTCACGAAGGCCGGCACGTCCAAGTAGTCGAACGCGGCGCGCTCGGCCTCGAGCGTGAACTGGTCCGGCACGATGAGCAGCACGCGCCCGTCGTGCCCGCGCCGCGCCGTCTCTTCTTTGATGCGCGCAAACAGAAACCGGAGCTTGTCGACGTCCTCCCTGCCGTAGTACACGTTCAGCATACTAAACAGTATACCAAATTGTGGCCGCGCTGATCTTTATTCGAAGCGCAGCGCGTCGATGGGATCGAGCTTCGCGGCCTTGTTCGCCGGATAGTAGCCGAAGAAGAGGCCGATGGCCATCGAGAATCCGGTCGCGAGCAGGATCGCGTTGACCGACACGGACGTACCGTAGCTCATGTCGCCGCCCTCGCCCGAGGACATGGAATTGATGACCTGCACGCCGATCATGCCGAGGATGATGCCGAGGATGATGCCGATGATGCCGCCGATGAAGCAGATGACGATCGCCTCGACGATGAACTGCGCGCGGATCTCGCCGTTGGTCGCGCCGAGCGCCTTGCGCACGCCGATCTCGCGCGTCCGCTCCGTGATGGAGACGAGCATGATGTTCATGACGCCGATGCCGCCGACGAGCAGCGCGATGGCCGCGATGGCCGAAATCGCAAGCGTGACCTGGCTCAGCATCGACGTGACGGTCTCGACCATCGATTCCATGCTGAAGGTGGAGACCTCATACTCTTCGTTTCTCGAATAATATTTGCCGAGCGCCGATTGCACCTGTTCGGAGAACGTCGTCGCGTTGACGCTCGTGGCGCTCATGATGGTGAACATTTGGTAGCCGTCCGTGCCCATGATCTTTTGCGCGGTGCCGAGCGGGATGTACATCTCCGTCTGGGTGTCGGCGTCCGACGTCGTGGTCGGGCCGAAGTCGGAGCTCTCGGTCTGGTAGACGCCGACGATCGTGTAGGTGCCGACGTGGCTGTCGGTCACGGCCATGATGGTCTTGCCGATCGGGTCTTCCTCGCCGAACATGCTGCTGACGAGCTTGTCGGAGACGACGGCGACCTTGCGCCGCCCGTCGCTGTCCTGGTCGTTCACGAAGCGGCCGCGCGTGATGTCGATGTTGTTTGCGGTCATGTACTCGCTGTTCGCGCCCATGATCGAGATATAGGCGTATTTGCTGCCGGCCGTCGTGGAGCCCGAGCCGACGTCGACGGAGAGGCTGTACGCCTGGATTTCGTCGGGGTATTCCTCGCGCAGGGCGGTGAGCATTTCGTTCGTGATGAGGTCGTCCTCGCCGGGGCCTTGCTGCTGGCCGGGGAAGGCGCCCATCATGCCCGGGCCGCCGCGGCCCCAACCGTCGTCCTTCTGCTGGATGTAGACGGTGATGTTGTTGACGCCGAGGCTCTGCATCTGGTCCGAGATCGAGTTTTGCATCGAGGAGCCAACGGTCATGATCGCGATGACGGCCGCGATGCCGATGATGATGCCGAGCATCGTGAGGAGCGCGCGCATCTTGTTTGCCCGGAGGCTCGTGAAGGCCTGACTGATGTTGTCGCCGAAATTCATGAGAGCGCCTCCGTAGGGGCGGCATTCTGCCGCCCGCCGTGCCCTGCGCCCGCGCGCACGCCCACGATGTCGCCGTCCTTCAGCGTGATGATCCTCTGCGTCTCCTCCGCGAGCTCGGGATTGTGCGTGATCAGCACGATCGTCTTGCCGTAGCGCTCATGCAGGTCGTGGAAGATGTCCATCACGAGCCGGCCCGTCGCCGAGTCCAGCGCGCCCGTCGGCTCGTCCGCGAGGATCACGTCGGGGTCGTTGGCCATTGCGCGCGCGATCGCCACGCGCTGCTTCTGTCCACCCGACAACTCGTTCGGCTGGTGTTTCGCGCGGTCGGCCATCTCGACGATTTCGAGCAGGTGCGCCGCGCGCTCGGCGCGCTCCTTCGCGGGGACATGGTTGTAGAGCATCGGCATCTCGACGTTTTTCTGCGCGTTCATGCGACCGATGAGGTTGAACGTCTGGAAGACGAAGCCGACCTTCTGCCCGCGCAACCGCGACAGCACCACGTCCGGCTGGACGAGCGTGTCGATGCCGCCGAGGCTGTACGTGCCCTCGGTCGGCCGGTCGAGCATGCCGATGATGTTCATCAGCGTCGACTTGCCGCTGCCGGACTCGCCGATGATCGAGACGAACTCGCCCTCGGGGACCTCGATGTCGAGGCCGTTGAGCACCTGAAGCTCATTCGGCTTGCCGATGAAGTACCGTTTGATGATGCCGTGCAGTTCGATGATGTTTGCCACGTTTCGTTCCTATGCCATCCGATGAAATGCGCCGCTTCGCCCGTGCCGCCTCAGCCCCTGCGCTCGACGCGCACCGCGCCGCCGCCGCCGCCCATTGCGGGCCCGCCTATCATCATCATATTGTTTGCGGAGGAGCTCCCGACGCTCACGCCCTGCGGGTCGGTGAGGATGAGCAATCCGTCGGAGAGCCCGTCTCCCGAGATTTCCACCAAATAATCGGTCTCCATGCCGGTCGTCACTTCGATTTCAATGCGGTCCGCGGTCGCGCCCGCCGTGCCGCTGCCTGCGGTTGCGGAGCCACCCGGGAAGCCGCCGCTCGGCATCTCGCCGCTGCCGCCCGGGAAGCCGCCTTCCGGCGCTTCGCCGCTGATGACCACGGGCGCCTCGCCGCTGCCGCCGTCCGTCGCGCCGTCCGTCCGCGCCTGTTTGCCTTCGCCCGTCGTCCCTCCCGTGAACACCCGGCCGCTCGCGCCCTCGAGCGCGTACACGACCTTCGTCCCGTCTGGCTTCTCGACGACCGCATCGTACGGCACCG
Source organism: Eubacteriales Family XIII. Incertae Sedis bacterium (assembly GCA_031272745.1). Classification (GTDB taxonomy): domain Bacteria; phylum Bacillota; class Clostridia; order Peptostreptococcales; family Anaerovoracaceae; genus WRFF01. The sequence goes on along the minus strand of JAISTF010000073.1, from coordinate 1,580 downwards.
CGTAGACGTCGCTCTTCGACTGCACGATGATCTCCATCTTGGCCGTCATGCCGGGCTTGATGTCCATCGCGTCGCCGTCCAGCGTCACGGTGACCGTGAACCCGCCGCTCGTATCCGTCGCGACGGGGGAAATACTCTTGACCGTGCCGGGGAAGGTCTGGTCTTCAAACGTGTCGGAGTAAATATTCACCGAAAGCCCCGGCGACAGCGTGACCGCGTCATACTCGGCGACGGTCGCGGGGACCTCAAGATGCGTCATGTCCTGGATCACGAAGAGCCCCGTGCCCGTCGTGCCGCTCTGGGTCGCGCCGGCCGACGCCGACAGCCCGACCTCCGCGGTCACGGACGTGACCGTGCCCGAAATCGGCGCCGTGATCAAACAGTCGTCGCGGCTCTCCTGAAGCGTGCGCAACTGCGTGCGCGAGGAGCTGCCGCTGTCGCGAAGCTGCAGCGAATCCACCGATTCCTGCGCGCTACGATAGGCGTCTTCCAATTGCTTGAGCTGATCCTCGGTCGTGCCCTTCGCCGCGCCCACGTATTCGAGCAGCGCGCGGTCGCGCTTGCCCTCCGCCTGCTTCAGCGAAAGGTCGTCGGACTCCGTCGCCTCCTGGAGCGACTTCATGACATCCGCGATCTGCTGGTCGATGTCCGTCGTGTCGAGCTGCGCGAGCGCCTGCCCGGCGCCGACCTTCTCGCCGACCTCGACGTAGACCGCCGTCACGTTGTAGTTTTGCGAGCTCGCGACCGTGCGGCTCGTCTGGCTCTGGAACGAACCCGTCGCCGACACGACCTGCTGGAGATCCTGCTTTGCGAGCACCTGCGTCTCGGGCATCGTCGTCTGCGTATTCGCCGCCTGCAGCCCCGGCCGCATGACAAGAAAATAATACGCCGCGAGCGCCGCCACGACGACCACGATGACGATGATCAAAATCCTCTTCCGCTTGTGTTTTTTGACGAGCAATTCCGCGTCCATACGAGGCACCTCTTCAACCTGAGCAACTGTTTCTCTTACAAAACCAAAACGATCCGTGCCCTTACATTATACAGGAAATCATAAACGAACCTGAAACGGTTTGTGTCAAGCATGTTAGGAATGCATTACGATCCGAGAGGGGCGTGCTCAAATAATTCGGAAATCTGCAATTTGAAGCCGCCAAATGGAATTTTTTAGGCGAAATATGGCAGATTTCCGCGTTTTTTGAGCAGACAGCAGCCTCAAAAGCGGCTTTTCGCGCTTGGAATGGTAGATTTCCGCATTTTTTGAGCAGCGGCTATTTCACCGTCACTGTGACGGTGGCTTTTTTGTTTCCGACTTTTGCAATAATCTTGGCCGTGCCTTTTTTCACCGCGGTCACTTTGCCGGCTTTGTCGACGGTTGCGACTTTTTTGTTGCTCGTCGAGTAGGTGATTTTTGTGACGTTCGTCGCGTTTGAAGGCGTCAGCTTGAGCTTGAGCTGCGCGGTCTTGCCGGCTTTCAGGGACAGCTTGTCCTTCGCGAAGGCAACGCCTGTCAGCTTCACGGATTTCTTCGACGCGGTCACCGTGATTTTGGTCGTCGTGCCGTTGAGCGAGGTGACCGT
>JAISTF010000023.1 GCA_031272745.1 Eubacteriales Family XIII. Incertae Sedis bacterium | reverse complement strand
GATGACGGCGCTGAAGAAGGGCAAGGCGAAAATCACCGTCAAGGCCGGCGGAAAAAAAGCCACCCTGGAAATCAACGGAAATGACCGGAGGTTCTGCAAACGTTCGATTAAAACGCCTGCAAACGTTCGACCAAAATGCGGATACAGGCGGAGCTCATGGGCGCGAGGCTGTACCATTACCGCGACTCAAACGGCGTGGAAGCGGACGCCATCGTGGAATTCCGAAGCGGGGACTGGGCCGCGTTTGAAATCAAGCTCGGGGCAGGCGCGGAGGACGAAGCGGCCGCGTCGCTCGTCCGGCTCGCGGAGAATGTCGACTACGCGAAGGTACCCAGGCCCAAGGCGCTCGTCGTCGTCACGGGCGACGGCTTCGCCCACCGCCGGGAAGACGGTGTGAAGGTCGTGCCGTTCCCGGCGTTGCGGTGAACGGCATGTCTGGTGAGACATCCAGTCCGTCATCACGCTCGACGATTTGTTCAAAGGCGCATGACGGGGAATTTGTTTCCGTGACAACCCTTACCGGTAGACTTCCTTCGGGACGAAGAGCGCGGGGGCGGCTTTTACGACGACGGTTAGGACGACGGCGAGCATGGCGGCGTTGGCCGCGGCGCTCGCGCCGTTCATGATGCCGGAGTAGATGTAGGGGCTCATGCCTTCGGGCGCGTAGCTGCCCCAGAAGATCACGCCGGCCCAGAAGTGGATGAACCAGCGCGCGCAGGCCGCCACGACGCCGGCGAAGATGACCGTCAGGTGGATGCGCCGCGTCTCCTTCGCCGCGAGCGCGCCGCGCAGCCGTCCCGAGAAGACGCCGCCGAGGCCGCCGAGCGCGAAGGCGATCGGGTATTCGAGCAGCACCTGCGGGATTGTCATGAAGTAAGCCTTGCCGAGCACGATGAGCAGCAGGCCCCAGACGAAGCCCGCCACGAGTCCGGCGGGGGCGCCCCGCCGCAGCGCGTAGACGCCGAGCGGGATGAGCCCGAGCGACAAATCGAACGAGGCGTTCGGCAGGTTGAGGGGAATCCACGACAAAGCCGTCGCTACCGCCACGATGACGGCACCCTCGATGAGCGTGAGCAGTTTGGTGTGTTTCATGATACTTTCCTTTCCTACGTCGGCATTATCCGCATCAGGTTCCAGGGTCCGGCGCGGGAGATTCCCGCATCCGTCTCAGCCGTGGTTGGCAGTCCGGCGTCTCCGCCGCCGCCGCCCAGTGGGCGCCCCTTTTGGTTGTTGATGCAGCTATGATATACTACTTCCTATGGAAAAGCAAGAAAAATTGAAAATGGCCGCGCCGCTCGTCGAGCTGGACGGCGATGAGATGACGCGCATCCTCTGGGCCTGGGTCAAGGAATATCTGATCGAGCCCTTCGTCGAACTGAAGACCGAATACTACGATCTCGGCCTCGAAGAGCGCGAGCGCACGCACGACGAGATCACCGTCCGCGCCGCCGAGGCGATCAAGCGGCACGGCGTCGGCGTCAAATGCGCGACGATCACGCCGAACGACGAGCGCGTCAAGGAGTACGGCCTGACGGAGATGTACAAATCCCCGAACGGCACCATCCGCGCGATCCTCGACGGCACGGTCTTCCGCGCGCCGATCCTCGCGAAGGGCATCACGCCCTATATCCCGACGTGGCGCAAGCCGATCACCATCGCGCGCCACGCGTACGGCGACATCTACAAAAACACGGAGACGCGCGTGGACAAAGGCGCGTCCGCCGCGCTGCTCGTCGGCGGGGAAACGCTCCCGATTTTCAATTTCAAGGACACCGGCGGCGTCGTGCAGGGCGTTCACAACACCGACGAGAGCATCACGTCGTTTGCGCGCGCCTGCTTTGCCTACGCGCTGTCGACGAAGCAGGATCTGTGGTTCGGCGCGAAGGACACGATCAGCAAGATCTACGACCGCCGCTTCCGCGACATCTTCGAGGACGTCTACCGCGCGGAGTATCAGGACGCGTTCCGCGAAGCCGGCCTCGAATATTTCTACTCCCTCATCGACGACGTCATCGCGCGCGTGATTCGCTCGGAGGGCGGCTTCATCTGGGCATGCAAAAACTACGACGGCGACGTGATGAGCGACATGGTCGCGACGGCCTACGGCTCGCTCGCGATGATGACGAGCGTGCTCGTCTCGCCGCACGGCTGGACCGAGTACGAGGCGGCGCACGGCACCGTGCAGCGCCATTACTACAAGCACAAAAAGGGCGAGCCGACGTCGACAAACTCCGTCGCGACGATTTTCGCCTGGTCGGGCGCGCTGAAAAAACGCGCCGAGCTCGATGCCCTGCCCCGCCTCGCGGCCTTCGCCGAGGCGATGGAGCTCGCGACGCTGAAGACCATCGAGGACGGCCTGATGACCGGCGACCTCTACGCGATTTCGCGGCTCGAGCACAAACAGCAAGTGTCATCCGAGACCTTCCTGCTGGAAGCGGCACAGCGCCTCTCGGCCATCGGTTATTGAATCACAAATATTTCAGGCTCGTTTTAGTTTGCTGACGTAGGATTTTCCCATGAAAGTCTTGATCGTGGAAGATGAAAAGAGGCTCGCGGAGGCGTTGGCGCAGATCCTGAAGCGCAACAACTTCGACGTCGACGTTTCGTTCGACGGCGAAGAGGGTTTGGACAACGCGCTCTCGGGGGTCTATGACGTCATCTTGCTGGACATCCTGCTCCCCGGGATGGATGGGCTTTCAGTGCTAAAAGAGCTGCGAGCGGAGGCGATCCCTACCCCCGTCATCTTGCTCACAGCATTGGGAGAGGTCGAGGACCGTGTCAAGGGCCTCGACCTCGGTGCGGATGATTACCTGCCGAAGCCGTTCAAGACGGAGGAGCTGATCGCGCGCATCAAGGCGGTCACACGGCGGCGCGGGGAGTTCCACGCGGACGGCATCCTGTCGTTCGGGGACATCGAGCTGAACCCGCTCGCGATGACGCTGTACCGCGAGGGCAAGTCCTACGCGTTGACGCAGAAGGAATCGAACCTCTTGGAGTATTTGCTGCAAAACACGAACATCCGGCTCTCGTCGGATTCCATTATTGAAAAGGTGTGGGGCTATGACAGCGACGCGGAGGACGGCAACGTGCAGGCGTACATGTCGTTTTTGCGCAAGAAGCTCGCGGCGCTCGGGTCGGCCGTGAAGATCGGCAACCTGCGCGGCGCGGGGTATATGCTGGAGTACGAGGGGGCGGAGTCCGGCGGTGCTAAAAAAACTTCGTAACAGGCTGCTCGTCGTCAACCTCATCGGGTTGACAATCGTCATCGCGGCCGCGTTTTCCGTGATTTATCTTTTTGCGTACACGCGCGCGCAGGCGCAGATCGCCACGCAGGTGCACGCGATTCCGGCGGGCGTGCAGGAGAATATGGTGATGTCGCAGCGCGGCGCGGGCCTGGGCGTGGGCTTGGACGATTCGCAGAACACGAGCATCGTGCTGAACACGAAGCACGGGGATTTCGTCATCAGCGGCAATCCGGTCATCCCCGTGGACTACTCGAAATCGTTTGTCGCGAACGTCTTCGCGGATGGGCAGGTGACGGTGTTTTCGCAGATCGACCTCGGCGAGGAGCAGTACCAGCAGGCGGTCGAGGCGGCGCTGTCGTCGCCCGACATGGAAGGCACCGTGTGGCTCGACGGGCGCGAGTGGATGTACAGCCTCGCGGGCTCGGGCGGGTTCGGCGCGGACGCGTACGAGGAGAGCATCGTCTTTTTGGACGTGGACGACACGAACCGGCAGCTGCGGCTGCTCGCGCTCAGCTTGGTCTTGGTCGGCGTGTGCGCCATCGGCGCGGTGTTTTTCGTGAGCTACCAGGTGTCGAACCGCGCGATCGCGCCGGTCGAGGCGGGCATGGAGCGGCAGCGGCGTTTCGTGGCGGACGCGTCGCACGAGCTGAAGACGCCGCTCGCGGTCATCGCGATGAACGCGGAGGCGGCCCGGTATTCGGACGACCCCGCCGAGTGGCTCGGCAACATCGAGGCCGAGACGGGCCGCATGGGGCGGCTCATTGAAAATCTCATGAACCTCGCGCGTTCGGAAGAGGCGCGCGTCGAGCGGGCGGCCTTCGATCTCGCGGCCGCCGTCGAAGAGGAAGCGGGCCGCATCGAAGCGCCGCTGTTCGAACGCGGGGTGGCGTTGTCGATTGAAAAGGACGCGGCGCACCTCGGCGTGCGGACGGATCAGGGCGAGTTCATGCAGGCGCTGACGGTGCTTTTGGACAACGCCGTGAAGTATACGCACGAAGGCGGGAAGGTGACGGTGCATGTAGGGGCGGCATCCTGCCGCCCGCCGAACGCCGCATTGCCTGTGGCTGCGCACGGCGAAACGAACCGCGCCTATGTCTCCGTCGCCAACACGGGCGACTTCATCGCGCCACCCGACATGGAGCGCATCTTCGACCGCTTCTACCGCGCGGACAAATCGCGCAACAGCGGCACGGGCGGCCACGGCATCGGCCTGTCCATCGCGAAGACCGTGATGGAGCGCCTCGGCGGCGAGTTGACCTGCCAGTCCGACCCCCAGCCCGACGGTTCCGCGCTCAACACGTTCACGCTGACGATTCCGACGGCATAGCCCGTATTCGTTATTTGAATAATTCATTTGTTGCATACCGCGGCTTTTGATATACTTGCGGAAAAGCGGAAGTGATACGGGAGAATGGGTTCCATGGAAAAGAAAGATATTACGGGACTTTTGGGGATACGCTTCCCCATCGTGCAGGGCGGCATGGCCTGGGTCGCGGAGTGGCATCTGGCGGCGGCGGTGTCGGAGGCCGGCGGGCTCGGGGTGATTGCCTCGGGGTCGGCGGACGCGGATTTCGTGCGCGGGCAGGTGCGCGCGGTGCGGGAGCGGACGGCGGCACCGTTCGGCGTGAACGTCATGCTCATCAACCCGCATGTGGACGATTTGATGCAGCTGATGGCGGACGAGAAGGTGCCGGTCGTGACGACGGGCGCGGGCAACCCGGGTAAATACGTGCCGGATCTCAAGGCGGCGGGGTCGGTGGTCGTGCCGGTCGTGGCTTCGGCGGCGCTCGCGAAACGCATGGAGCGCGCGGGTGCGGACGCGGTGGTCGCGGAGGGCTGCGAGGCCGGCGGGCACATCGGCGAGACGACGACGATGAACCTCGTGCCGCAGGTGGTGGACGCGGTGTCCATCCCCGTCATCGCGGCGGGCGGCATCGCGGACGGCCGCGGCGCGGCGGCGGCGTTCCTGCTCGGGGCGTCCGGCGTGCAGGTCGGGACGCGTTTCCTCGTGGCGAAGGAGGCGCAGGTCGCGCAGGCGTACAAGGACCGCGTGCTCGCGGCGGGCGACACGGACACGGTCGTGACGGGGCGCTCGACGGGGCATCCCGTGCGCGTGCTGAAAAACAAATTGATGCGCGAGATCCTGTCGCGCGAAAAGGAAGGCATCGACCCCGCGGAGTTCGAGGAGCTCATGGCGGGCACGCTGCGCAAGGCGGTGGTCGACGGCGACGTGGACTACGGCTCGGTGATGGCCGGCCAGAGCGCGGGCCTCGTGAAGCGCGAGGAGACGTGCGCGGAAATCATCGTGGACATCATGGACGGGATGCGACGCGCGTACGCGGGGCTCGGGGAGTATTTCAAATAATGAAGCAATTCGCGGTTGTTTTTGCAGGGCAGGGAGCGCAGAAGCCGGGGATGGGGCTGTCTTTGTATGAGGCGAGCCCGGCGGCGCGGGCGGTGTTTGACCTGGCCGGCGACGAGGTGAAGCGCGACTGCTTCGAGGCGGACGCGGAACGGTTGAAGGAGACCGAGGTGACGCAGCCGGCGGTGTACACGATGGACGTGGCGGCGTACTGCGCATTGTGTGAAGGCGTCAAGGGATTTGTTCCTTGCGCGGTTGCGGGGTTTTCTCTCGGCGAGTACGCGGCGTTTGCGGCGGCGGGGGTGTTCGGGCCGCTGATGGACGGCGGGTTTGAGACCGGCCTGGCGCTCGTGCGGACGCGGAGTCGGCTCATGAAAGAGGCCGGGCGGTACGCGGACGGCTCGCCGCGCGGGGCGATGGCGGCCGGCATGGGCGCGCCCGAGGCGGTGCTTGCGCTCGTCGAGCGCGCCCGCGCGGGCGAGGTACTCGAGGCCGTTAATTTCAACAGCCCGCAGCAGACGGTCGTCGCGGGCGACGCGGCGGCGGTCGAGCGGTTCGCGGCGATGGCGAAGGAGGATCGCTCGCTCGGGGTGAAGGCAATCCCGCTGGCGGTCAGCGGGGCGTTCCACAGTCCCATCATGGCACCGGCGGGGGAAGGGCTTGCGGCGGCGCTGGAGGGGTATGCGTTCCGTGCGCCAGAGGTGGCGGTGTATGTCAATGTGACGGGGTCGGGGTTGCTGGATTCTGCGGCTGCGGCCGCAGGCGGCCTTGCGCAGAATGACAATGCCATAGGAGGAAAACCGACGCAGAGTGGGGATGTGAGTGCGCTTGTCAAAGATGTGATGGTGCGGCAGATACAGAGTCCCGTGCAGTGGCAGCGCACCATCGAGAACATCGTGGCGGCGGGTGCGGAGATCATTATTGAAGTGGGGCCGGGGAAGACGCTGACGGGGCTCACGAAAAAAATAGCCCCGCATGTCGTCGCGCTCCATGTCGAAGACGCGGAGACACTGGCGGAAGTTATGGATTATTGGAAGGGAGATCGGCATGAGTGAATTGCTGTTGAAAGGGAAAACCGCGCTCGTCACGGGCGGCTCGCGGGGCATCGGGCGGGCCATCGCGCTCGCGTTCGCGCGGGAAGGGGCCGAGGTCGCGATCGCGGACTACGGCGACGACGCGGTGGCGGCGGAGGCCGTCGCGCTGCTGCGGGAAGCGGGCAGCGACAAGGCGTTTTCGTTGAAGGGCGACGTGAGCGACCCCGAGTTCGCGAAGGCGTGCGCGGCGCAGATGAAGGACGTGTTCGGCGGGTGCGACATCCTCGTGAACAACGCGGGCATCACGGACGACGGGCTGCTGCTGCGCATGAAGCCCGAGAGCTTCGACCGCGTCGTGCGCATCAACCTGAACGGCGCGTTCTATATGACGAAGGAAATTTCCGCGCTGATGGTCAAGGCGCGCGCGGGGCGCATCCTCAACATGAGCTCCGTGTCCGGCGTCAAGGGCAACGCGGGGCAGGCGAATTATTCCTCGTCGAAGGCGGGGCTCATCGGGCTCACGCTGTCGACGGCGAAGGAGCTCGGCGCGCGCGGCATCACGGCGAACGCGATCGCGCCCGGGTTCATCAACACGCCGATGACGGCGCTGCTCACGGAGGAGCAGATGGCGCGGAGCGTCGCGGCCATCGCGCTCGGGCGCGCCGGAGAGCCGGAGGACATCGCGAACCTGGCGGTCTTCCTCGCGTCGGACCTGGCGGCCTACATCACCGGCCAGGTCATCGCCGTGGACGGCGGCCTGGTACTGTAGGGGCGGCATCCTGCCGCCCGTTCAACGGAGGAAATCATGAACATAAAACGCGTAGCAATCACCGGCATCGGCGCCGTCACCCCCATCGGGGGCACGCAGGCCGCCATGTGGCAGGCCATGAAGGACGGGGTCTGCGGCATCGCGCCGATCACGAAGTTTGACACCAGCGATCAAAAGGTCACGCTCGGCGCGGAGGTCAAGGGCTTCGAGTACCCCGATCCGCGCGAGGCGAAGCGCATGGACCTCTTCGCGCAGTACGGCGTCGTCGCGGCGGACGAGGCCATCGCGATGAGCGGGCTCGTGCCCGGCGAGAACATCGCGGCGGACCGCGTGAACACCTATGTCGGCAGCGGCATCGGCGGCATCATGACCATCGAGAGCGAGATCACGAAGATCCACGAGAAGGGCGTGCGGTTTACGAGCGCGCTGTTCGTGCCGATGATCATCGGCAACATGGTCTCGGGCAGCATCGCGATCAAGCACGGGCTGCACGGCACGGCGCTCGACATCGTGACGGCGTGCGCGAGCGGGACGAACTGCATCGGCGAGGCGTGGCGCGCGGTGCGCGGCGGGTACGCGGACGCGGTCGTCTGCGGCGCGGCGGAGGCGCCGTTCGCGCCGATCAGCTTCTCGAGCTTCGCAAACATGAAGGCGATGGCCACGGGCACGGATCCGCGCCGCGCTTCGATCCCATTTGACAAGGAGCGCAGCGGTTTCGTCATGGGCGAGGGCGCGGGCGTGCTCGTGCTCGAGGAGTACGAACACGCGAAAGCGCGCGGCGCGGAGATCCTCGGCGAGGTGGTCGGCTACGGCACGACCTGCGACGCGCACCACATCACGGCACCGCTCGAATCCGGCGTCTACGCGGCCGGTGCGATCGCGATGGCCCTCGAGTCGGCGGGCCTCGCGCCGTCCGACATCTCCTACATCAACGCCCACGGCACGAGCACGCCGCTCAACGACGCGATGGAGACGCGCGCCGTGAAACAGGTCTTCGGCGACGCGGCGTACAAGGTGCCGATGAGCTCGACGAAGTCGATGACGGCGCACCTGCTCGGCGCGGCCGGCGCGATCGAGGCAGTCGCCTGCGTCCACGCGATGCGCGAGGGCGTCATCCCGCCGACGATCAATCTTGACGACCCCGACCCCGAGCTCGACCTCGACTACGTGACCGAGGGCGCCCGCAAGGCCGACGTCCGTTATACGATGAGCAGCAATTTCGGCTTCGGCGGCCACAACGGCGTCATCGTGCTGAAGCGTTACGAGGATTGAGAGGAGACCCCCTATGCTCACAACCGATCAAGTCAAAGCCGTCATCCCCCAGCGCGAGCCCTTTCTCCTGATCGACGAAGCGCTCGAGCTTGAGCCCGGCGTCCGCGCCGTCTGTCTGAAACGCGTGCGCGACGACGAATACTGGACCGTCGGCCACTTCCCGGGAAACCCCGTGATGCCCGGCGTCCTGCTCATCGAAGCCATGGCGCAGACGGGGGCGCTCTGCGTGCTGTCGCTGCCCGAAAACAAAGGCCGCAACGCTTTTTTCGGAGGACTCGATGCCTGCAAATTTCGCGACATGGTCAAGCCCGGCGACACGCTCCGTCTCGAGGTCGAACTGTCCGGCCTGCGCAGCCGGGGCGGCAAGGGCACGGCGCGCGTCTACAAGGCCCATCCCGACGGCAGCCTGCCCGAAGGCGCAAAGCCCGTCGCCTCCTGCGACCTCACCTTCATGTTTGGTTAATGTTTTTGAATGTTGCGGGTAGCATGATATACTACCTGTATGAAAACGAAACAGGAAACGGAAAACCTGGCCGCGCTGCTCTTTCCGGAGCAGCCCCCCGCCCCCGAAGACATTGAGGCGCGATACCCGTCCCGGAAGCTGCCGGAAGGCGCGAATGTGACGCGTCTCGGACCGAGTCCGACCGGCTTTGT
>JAISTF010000003.1 GCA_031272745.1 Eubacteriales Family XIII. Incertae Sedis bacterium | reverse complement strand
TCGGACACAGCGATCCTCACGAACACGGAGCTGGGCGTCAAGATGGGCATCGCCAGCGAGTACAGCAAGGCGAAGCTGGCGATCGTGGACCCGGTGCTCACATACGGGCTGCCGAAGAGCCTGACAGGGTCGACGGCGATGGATGCATTCGCGCACGGCTACGAGGCGTTCACAGGACTGATGCACAATCCCGTTTCCGATCTCTATGCGGAAAAGACGATGCGTCTCGTCGTGGACAATCTGCCGCTCGTGATGGCGGACCCGGGCAACACCGAGGCGCGGGACGCGCTCATGCTCGCGGCGACGATCGGTGGCATGTCGTTCGGGGATTCGATGGTGCACCTCGGGCACAACATCGGGCAGAACATCGGCACGCTCGCGCACACGCCGCACGGGGTGAGCTGTATGCTCGGTGTGCTCGCGGCGATCGAATACCTCGCGCCGGCGGTGCCGGAAAAAACGGCATTTGTCGGCGCGCTGTTCGGGCTCGACCCGTTGGTTGCGCGGTCGCACGAGGCGCTCGGGCGGGAGACGGCGGCGCGCTACAAGGCCTTCCTCGTCTCCTGCGGGCTTCCGGCGACGCTCCGGGAGCTCGGCGTGCAGGAGTCTGTGCTGGAGCCGGCGGCAAAGCTGATCGAAGAGGATTTCATCCTGCAACCGTGCGCGCCGAGAAAACCCGACGCGGCGGAAGCGTTGGCATTGTTGAAGAAGATTTTTTGATAAGGAGCAGCATAGGGGAGATCATGGACAAATACTACATCACGACGCCGATTTACTACCCGAGCGCAAACCTGCATGTGGGGCACACCTACTGCACGGTCATGGCCGACGCGATGGCGCGGTTCAAACGGCTCTGCGGCTACGACGTGATGTTCCTGACGGGCACGGACGAGCACGGGCAGAAGATCCAGCGCATCGCCGACGAGGCGGGCGTGACGCCGCAGGCGTACGTCGACGGGATCGTGGCCGGCGTGAAGCAGCTCTGGGCGACGATGGAGATTTCGTACGACGACTTCATCCGCACGACCGAGCCGCGCCACAAGGTGCGCGTGCAGGAGATTTTCAAGATTCTCTACGAAAAGGGCGACATCTACAAGGGGAAATACGAGGGCTGGTATTGCACGCCGTGCGAATCCTACTGGACGGACAAGCAGCTCGTGGACGGCAAATGCCCGGACTGCGGCCGCCCCGTCGAATGGGCGCAGGAAGACTCGTATTTCTTCCGCCTGTCGAAATACCAGGACCGCGTGCTCGAACTGCTTTCGCGCACGGAGCCGACGCCGTTCTTGGAGCCCGAGACGCGGCGCAACGAGATGATCGCCTTCGTGAAGCAGGGCCTCGACGACCTGTCGGTCTCGCGCGGCTCGTTTGACTGGGGCATTCCGGTGCCTTTGGACGACGGGCAGGTCATCTACGTCTGGTTGGACGCCCTGACAAACTATGTGACGGCCCTCGGCTTTCCATCATTCAATAACGAAAGCACGGCGCTGTATGAGCGTTTCTGGCCGGCGGACGTGCATCTCGTGGGGAAGGAGATCGTGCGGTTCCATTCGATCATCTGGCCCGCGATGCTGATGAGCGCGGAGCTGCCCTTGCCGCGGCAGATCCGCGGGCACGGGTGGCTGCTTTTGGACGGCGGCAAGATTTCCAAGTCGAAGGCCTCTGCGGCGCGCGGCAACGTCGTCGACCCCGTCGTGTTGATTGACCGTTACGGCGTCGACGCGCTGAAATATTTCCTGCTGCGCGAGTACACGTTCGGGCAGGACGGGCTGTTCACAAACGAGGCCATGCTGGGGCGCATCAACGGGGACCTGGCGAACGACCTCGGAAACCTGCTCTCGCGGACGTGCGGGATGGTGGAGAAATATTTTGGCGGCGCGGTGGGCGGCGGCGCGGGCGGCGCGGCGGCGCCGGAGGACGCGGATCTCGCCGCGACAGCCACGTCCGTCGCCGCGAAGGTCGAGGAGCATATGGACCGGTTTGCGTTCAATCGCGCGCTCGAGGAAATCTGGACGCTCGTCCAGCGCAGCAACAAATACATCGACGAGACCGCGCCGTGGGCGCTGGCGAAGGACGAGGCGCAGAGGGGGCGTCTTGAAGAGGTGCTCTACGCGCTCTGCGAGGCCCTGCGCGTCCTCTCGATTTTGATCCATCCCTATATGCACCACAGCGCCGAGGAAATCCGGCGGCAGCTCGGGCTGCTCGCGCCGGATGCGGCGCCGGACGGCGCGCCCGAGGCGGCCGGCGTCGCCTGGGCGGACGCCGCGGTCTGGGGCAAGGAAGCGGCCTACCAAGTGACCAAGGGCGCGGCCCTCTTCCCCCGCATCGACGTAGAGGCGGAGCTCGCGGCCTTGGAAGCCTTAGCATGACAGCCACGAAGCTCCTCTTCGACAGCCACGCCCACATCAACAGCGACGACTACTCCGCGTCCGAGCGCGCGGCGCTCATGGACCGCATTGAGGCGTCCCCCGTCGCCTACGTCCTCGACGTCGGCTACGATCTTCCGAGCGCGCGGCAGGCGGTGGCGGACGCCGAGGCGCGCCCGTGGTGTTACGCGGCCGTCGGCGTACACCCGCACGACGCGCAGACCCTGACGCCGGACGCGCTCGCGGAGCTGCGCTGCCTCGCCACGACATACGAAAAAGTCGTCGCCATCGGCGAAATCGGCCTCGATTTCTACCGCGACCTCTCGCCGCGCGACGTGCAGCGGGACGCGTTCCGCCGGCAGATCGCGCTCGCGCTCGAACTCGGCCTGCCCGTCACGATCCACGATCGCGACAGCGCGGGGGAGACCGTGGCGATCCTGCAGGAAGAAGGCGCGCTCGGCTCTTCGGACGGCCGCCGTCCGCCGGGCACGAAGGTTCTGCTCCACTGCTTCTCCGGCAGCGCGGAGCAGGCGCTGGAGTACATCGGCCTCGGCGCGACCATCTCCGTCGCGGGCCCGGTCACCTACAAAAACAACAAAAAAACCGTGCGCGTCGCCGAACAGGTGCCACTCGCGTCTTTGGTTATTGAAACCGACGCGCCGTATTTGACGCCGGAACCGCTGCGCGGCCGCCCGAACGAGAGCCCGAACGTCGAGCTCGTCGCGCGCAAAATCGCGGAACTGCGCGGCGTCCCCTACGAAGAAGTCGCGCGCGTGACGTGCGAAAACGCCCGCCGGTTCTTCGGGGTGTGACGGCGCGAGAGTCCGCCGTAGATTTCCGCATTTTTTGAGCACGGCTTGGGGTTCTTATGGTATACTTATCGATTGTGGAATTGTAAAGGAAAGGAAGCGGAAACAATATGGCTTATATGAGCAAGACGAAGCGGATGCGGGTGATGCGGCAGCGGATTTTGGCGGCGGTGATCGTCGTGGTGTGCGTGGCGGCGGCGCTGTTTGTGTACCAGCAGATCCAGGCCGGCAATACGGGGAAGACGCTTGCGAAGGTGGGCGGTGCGGCGATCCGGAGCGGGATCGCGGACGGCGTGGGCACGTACGCAAACTATGCGCTGTATGCGCAGTATTTCGGGCAGGGGTATTTCATCGAGGATATGTACGACCCGGGTTCGGGGGCATCCGCGGCGGCGATCGCGGAGAGCGAGAAGCAGATCGCGGACCAGAAGCTCTTGATGACGAACAGCGCGCTCGAAGAGATTTGCATCCCGTACGAGGTGATGAAAAAGCATTTCAAGGACGAGGGCAAGGACGTGCTGACGGCGGACGTGAAGGCGTCGATCGCCGAGGCCGTCGCGTCGGTCTTCTCGACGGCGGACATCAAGTCGTCGCTGAACTCGCACGGCGTGAAGGATCGCCATGTGACGTATTATTTCGAGTATCAGTATTATTACAGCGCGTACTATGAGGAGATCGCGGAGAGCAATCCGGCGACCGAAGAGGAGATTCAGGCGTATTATGACGAGAACCCGGACGAGTTCACGACGGACTGGTCGCTCGACGCGAGCCATATCCTGATCGACGATGCGGAGCATTCGGAGGAGGGGCGCGCGCGGGCGCAGGAAATCTTAGATCGCGCGAAGGCCGGCGAGGATTTTGCGGCGTTGGCGGACGAGTACAGCGAGGATCCCGGCAATACGAACGAGGACGGGACGAAGAACGGCGGCGCGCTCGGCGCGTTCGGGCCGGGGTCGATGGTGACGGAGTTTGAAGAGGCGGCGCTCGCGCTGCAGCCGGACGAGATTTCGGACATTGTGGAGACGGACTACGGGTACCACATCATCAAGCTGAATTCCCGCACGGAGGAGAGCGTGCAGCCGCTCGATGAAGTGCGCGAGACCATCACGGAAACGATCGATTCCACGCATACGTCGGAGGCGCTCGAAGCGCTGGTCGCGGCGGCGAACGTGGTGTACGTGACGGATGTCTATGCGGAGACGGGCAAGCCGCCGATCGATCAGACGGAGCTCGACGCGATGCGCGGCACGGGCGACAGCGCGGCGGCAGCTGCGGAAGACGGCTCTTCTGCGGAAGCGGCAACCGAAGGCGACTCGGCGGCGGCGGGAGACTCTGCGGCGACGGAAGAGGCGGCAGCTGCGGAAGAGGGCTCTTCTGCGGAAGCGGCAACCGAAGGCGATTCGGCGGCGGCGGAAGAGGCGGAAGCGCCCGCGGACGACGGCGCGGCTGAAGAGGCGCCTGCGGAAGAAGGGGACGGCGGCGAAGCGGCCGAATGATCGAAAACTTAAAGCGATTTGTATGGGAGAACGACCTGATCCCGCAAGGCGGGACGGTCGTTCTCGGCCTTTCGGGGGGTCCCGACTCGGTGTGT
>JAISTF010000209.1 GCA_031272745.1 Eubacteriales Family XIII. Incertae Sedis bacterium | reverse complement strand
AAAAAAAATTTGAAAAATTTCTGAAACGGAGGCAGTAAATCGGGCGCGGGGGGGTACTTATTTACTGGAGCAGCAGTGATCGTTGTCAACGAACCGTGTTATCGAACTTACCCCCGGTTGTACGGATAAACACGATCACTGCTTAGCCTTTTTTTTATGCTTATAACGCATAGCGTTTATAAGGTGTGGTAACGGCTTATAAGATGCGGGGGGCGGTCGAATGCTTGAAGCGGAGCGCGTGGGGGTGGCTCCGCTTCAACCCGTCGTCAAAAACACGACAAAAAAAGTCCACTTAAAGTCTTAAAAAAACAATGTTACAACGGCGTATGTTATGGTATAATCATCCCGTACGGAATCATACTGGGCGCGAGCCCGGGCGTTATAGCGGAGGTAGAGTATGAAGTTTTTTAAGAAGAAGACAGTAGACCTGCTCATGGACTACATGGCGAAGGATCCCATCAAGAACCTGCCGAAGATGATCGATCTGGCGGAGACGCTGGACCGCAAGGGGCCGGACGGCAGGGGACAGCACGCGGGGCAGATCGCACAGTTCCGCAAAACAATCATCAATCCGGAGAGCGTGTGGAGCACGTTCGTGCAGAAACTCTTCACGGAGGTCGATTCGAACTGCCTGAAGAAGCTCGTCGAGTGCTTCTTCATCAATTCGACGCTCGACAACGACGAGCGCGAGGCGATCAAGGAAAAGTACGACATCAACATCCCGTGGGCGATCCTCATGGATCCGACGAGCGCGTGCAACTACAAATGCACGGGTTGTTGGGCGGCGCAGTACGGCGGCAAGAACAATCTGTCGTACGAGAAGCTCGACGACATCATCACGCAGGGCAAGGCGCTCGACATTCGCTTCTATATCTATAGCGGCGGCGAGCCCCTCGTGCGCAAGGCCGACCTCATCAAGCTGGCCGAGAAGCACCAGGACTGCTACTTCTTCGCGTTCACGAACGGCAGCCTTGTCGACGACGATTTCTGCAAGGACTTGCTGCGCGTCGGCAATTTCACGCTCGGGTTCTCGATCGAAGGCGACGAGGAAGACACGGACTTCCGGCGCGGCAAGGGCGCGTACCAGACGGTCGTCGACAATATGAAGCTCATGCGGAGCTACAAACTGCCCTTCGGCATGTCGACGTGCTACACGAGCAAAAACACCTACGACATCGGCTCGGATGAGTTCTACGATTCGATGATCGAGTTGGGCTGCCGGTTTGCGTGGAACTTCACGTACATGCCGGTCGGCGCGGATTCGGTGCCGGAGCTCATGGCGACGGCCGAGCAGCGCAAATGGATGCACAAGCGGATTCGCGAGATCCGCGAGACGAAGCCGATCTTCGCGATGGACTTCTGGAACGACGGGGAGTACACCTGCGGTTGCATCGCGGGCGGGCGCCGTTATTTCCACATCAACGCGGCCGGCGACGTGGAGCCCTGCGCGTTCGTGCACTACTCAAACGTGAATATCAACGAGGTGACGCTTTTGGAAGCGCTCCAGAGCCCGATCTTCCGCGAGTACAAGAAGGGCCAGCCGTTCAACGACAACCTGATGCGGCCGTGTCCGGTCCTCGACAATCCGGATGCCATCGAGAAGATGGTCAAAGAGAGCGGCGCGCATTCGACCGACTTCCTGAAGCCGGAGCCCGTCGACGATCTCGTCGCGCGCACGAAGGACGTCGCGGCGAAATGGGGCGAGACGAGCGACCCGATCTGGGAGGAGCATCTCAAGGAGAAGCCGCAGCTCAGGAACCTCGACGCGCGGTAGGCGCGAGCGCATCGCAGATTGCAGACATGGAACCGCCCCCGCATGGCGCAGGGGCGGTTTTGTTTTGCGGTGGGTTCCGGTAAAATCAAATTGCCACAGCGATAACGATCAGGAACACCAAGGCGGCGAGCACGCCGATCATCGCGCTGCATCCGGTGGCGGCCGGCGCTACGCCCTTGGAAGTGCGCGGCTGTGCGGAGCCAAAGCCCTTGCTGCCCGCGGTGGTCGGCCGCCCGTCCTCGCCCGGGCCCCACATCAGTTCCCCGCAATAAGGGCAGTAAGGCGGGCCGCCTCCGTATTCCGCTTCCGTAAAACTATCGCCACAGTGCGGGCAATCCCAAACTTTCATAAACTTCCTCCGCGCATACGGACATTCTACCACAATTCCGCGGTGCCGCTTACCGCAGGATCTCTTCGATGTCTCTCCCGCTGTACAGGATGCGGATGATGTTTACGGTGTGGCTTGATTCGTCCGGCAAATAGAAGACGGCGAAGTTGTCGACGTTCATGCGACGCAGACCCACCTTGCGCCATTTTGGTTTGTCATAGCACGGGAAGCGCCTGGGCATTTCATCGAGCTTTTCGATTCGTTCCATGATACGGCGGAGTTGCTTTTTGGCGGTTTCCGGCGACAGAAGCGTCTCGGCTATGTACAGGTAAATATCTTCCAGGTCGAACTCGGCGCGTTCCGCGTACTCAACGGTCCATGTACTCATAGGGAGTATTTCTTTGTCATATCAGCGTGCACATCTGAGGCTTTTCTGGTGCGGCCGGCCTTCACGTCCGTCAATCCCTTTTCAATTTCGGCGTCGAATTGTGAAGCGGAAAGAGCCTCGATTGCAGGTGGTGCTTGCCGCGGCAGTTTTACGTCAAAGGGAAGCCCCCTGTGCAACGCAATTTGGCGCAGGTACAAGCTGATCGCATTGGACATCGTGATGCCCAGATCAAAGAGCACAGCCTCTGCCTGCATTTTTACATCGGGTTCGACCCTCGCAAATACGTTTGCTGTCTTTGCCATTCGAATCACATCCTTTCCTTATAATAGTATATGCGATTGTATATACAAATGCAAGCTGTGGACGTATGCCATTTTTTGTGGTATGATACTTCATGCATGTAGGTTTGCTCCTGCGGCCGGTTTTCGGCAAGGGGGCGAAAAAGTAGGAATAAGGAGGATATGCAACGATGGAAAGAACCACACCTGTATTGCCTGTGCCGGAAAGCGGCCGGCTCTGCGATCTGCTCGAACGGAACGCGCAGCTCTACGCGGATGAAACCGCGCTGGTCGAGCTGAACCCGATCCACGACGACGCGAAAAACCTGCTCTGGAAGGACTACGCGCTCGTCGAAACGGGCCACTCGTCGCACTACCGCTCGGAGCTGACGTGGAAGCAGTTCGACGACCGCGCGAACCGCGTCGCGAACATGCTCATCGCCCACGGCGTGAAGCGCGGCGACAAGGTCGCCATCCTGCTCATGAACTGCATCGAGTGGCTGCCGATCTACTTTGGCGTCATGAAGACGGGCGCGCTCGCGGTGCCGATGAATTTCCGCTACACGTCCGAGGAGATCGCGTACTGCGCCGAGCTGTCGCAGGCGACCATCCTGTTCTTTGCGTCGGAGTTTCTCGAGCGCGTCGAAGCGGTGCGACAGTCCGACCTGATGGCGGGCGTCCGCGAGTACATCTGGCTCGGACTCGATGTGCCGGCCTACGCGACTTCGTTTGAAGCCGAGGTCGAGAAATTCGGCGCGGACCGCCCCGACATCGCCGCCACGATCAAGCCCGAGGACGACGGCGCGATTTATTTTTCGTCCGGCACGACGGGCTTCCCGAAGGCCATCCTGCACAGCCACAACGGGCTGTACACGGCGGCGATCACGGAGTTCATGCACCACGGGCAGACGCACGACGACGTTTTCCTGCTCATCCCGCCGCTCTACCATACGGGCGCGAAAATGCACTGGTTCGGCAGCCTTGTGGCGGGGGGCAAGACGATATTATTGAAAGGGACGGACCCGGGGTGGGTGCTCGACACGGCGGCGAAGGAGCAGGCGTCCATCGTCTGGCTGCTCGTTCCGTGGGCGCGCGACATTCTCGACTACATCGAGTCGCACTTAGACGAGGTGAAGGCGCTCGACTTCAGCCGGTGGCGGATCATGCATATGGGCGCGCAGCCCATCCCGCCGTCGCTCGTGCGCCGGTGGAAGGAGCATTTCCCGACGCATGACTACGACACGAACTACGGGCTGTCCGAATCGACGGGCCCCGGCTGCGTCCATCTCGGCGTGGGCAACGACCACAAGGTCGGCGCGATCGGCAAGGCCGGCCACGGTTGGCAGACGCGCGTCGTCGACGAGAACGGCGCGGAGGTCCCGCGCGGCACGGTCGGTGAACTCATCGTCAAGGGACCGGGCGTCATGCGCGAGTATTTCCGCAACCCCGAGGCGACGGCCGAGTCGCTGAAAGACGGCTGGCTCTACACGGGCGACATGGCGATGGAGGACGAGGACGGGTTCCTCTTCCTCGTCGACCGCAAGAAGGACGTCATCATCACGGGCGGGGAGAACATCTACCCCGTCCAGGTCGAGGATTTCCTGAACGCCTTCGCGCCCGTCAAGGACGTGGCCGTCATCGGCATCCCCGACGAACGCCTCGGCGAGATCGCGCTCGCGGTCATCGAGCTGAAGCCCGGCACCGAAGCGTCGCCGGAGACGGAAGCGGCCGTGTGGGCCTACCTCGAGGACCTGCCGCGCTACAAGCGCCCGCGCCGCATCGTCTTCGAGCCGGTCCCGCGCAACGCGACGGGCAAGATCGAAAAGCCGAAACTGCGGAAGCGCTTCCACGCAGACGCGATCGTCGCGCAGCAGACGGCGGAGTGACGAAATGCGCCCACGCTGTGGTTGAAAACGCGAGTTTTGCGACGCAGGAAACCGCAACAGCCCCCTAAATCGCTTCGCGTTCCCATAGATAAGCAACACATTCCATCGATGTGTTGCTTATCTTGCCCTGTGAATCAGAGTTTTTCCCGTTCGATATAGCAAAACTCCAAATCTCAACCACAGGAAGCTAAATAGGGTGTGCTGAATAACTCAATACCACACAAAATTCATTGAAATTTCAGTGCGAATAGGGTATCCTAATGGAGTAAGAATGCAAAGAAAAACCGCGTATCGAGCAAAACCCTTGCACTTTTTCCGAAGGGAGCCACGGATGTACAAAGAGATCAAGCAGACGACTATTTTCGCGAACCCGGCTGCGTTCACCGGGGCGCATCTCGACCCTGGGAACCGCTGGGTGGCGGTCGCGCAGATGGCGCCGTGGGATTCGATCGAGAGGAAGTACGCCGCGAATTTCAAGGTGAAGGACAACGGGCGTCCGGCGCTACCGGCCCGGTACGCGCTGACCTCCCACCTCGTCAAGGAGAAGTACGGCCTTTCCGACGAGGAGACGGTCGAGATGATCCGGGAGAACCCCTACCTCCAGTTCCTGCTCGGGCTCGAAGGCTTCACGAGCAGGCGTCCGTTCTAGGCGAGCACGATGGTCTGGTTCCGCAAGCGGATGACGCCCGAGATGATCGCGGAGGTCAACGATTACATTATCGCAGCCGACCGACTGGACGATGACGACGACGACGGAGGCGGCGACGATGCGAGCGCCGGCGCGGACGCCGACCCGTCCAAAGAGGCTGGCAACAAGGGGCCGCTCATCCTCGACGCGACGTGCTGCCCCGTAGACATATAGATGCTTTCTTTCCGTTGCGCTGCTTGATGTATTCAAGTTTCTTGTAATCAAATAGTGCCTTCGCTTTGCTTTTGTTGTGCTGCATCCGACGCATGAACGATTCCGTTTTATGGTGTATCTCCTATTTCGTCGGAGTATGAAGGCAGGTAGAAGAGTTCGATCCGTGATTTGTTTTCCTAGACCGACCGACGAAGTTTTTTCTCCTCCGCCCTTGAATGAGGGGCGGTCTTGCGGTATACTGCCTATAGAGAGCGAAACGGAGGTGAGCACGCTCCTTGGAAGCGGCAAAGCAGGGACAAAAATGTTATTCAAAAAAACCGGCCTTAAAACAGGCTCGGTTTTTTTCCTTTTATATCAGCAGCAGCAGTGAGTGGGGTAGGCGATGACGAAGTATGTGTTTGTGACAGGCGGTGTGGTATCGGGGC
>JAISTF010000159.1 GCA_031272745.1 Eubacteriales Family XIII. Incertae Sedis bacterium | reverse complement strand
CTCGTAGGCGCCGACCTTGTCCAAGGCTTCCTTGAGGCCGTTCGTGCCTTCGGGGTTCGTCCAGGTGGTGACGACGGTGCCGTAGAGGAAGGCGTCGCCCCAGACGGGGTCGGTGAGCGTGGGCGCGAAGCCGTCGGGGTCGGACTCGGGGTAGACGCTGGAGGCGTCGGTGACCTGGTTGAGCGCGAGCGTCCTGCCGTCAGCGGTCAGCGCCTGCCAGGCGGCGAGGCTGGCGGCCGGCACGATGGCTTTGAGGCCCTTGCTGTCCTGCGCGGCGGCGGCTGGCAGCTGCCAGGAGACATTTTTCGTGTCGAAGTAGTAGGGGCCCGAGGTCATCGTGAGGTAGTCGAGCGCGTTGCATCCGGACGCGTAAGCGTACATGAAGTACCCGCGCGAAGAGCCGAGGGACGACGAGGTGAGGCGGGTCGTGTCGGGAACGCCGAGGACCTTCAGCGAGCTGCAGCCCATGGCATAGCTATCGAGGAAGAAGTTCCCTGCGCTCGTCATATTGGAAGTGTCGGGCGCTTCGAGGCGGGTCAGCGACGAGCAGCCCCTGGCGTAAGATTCCATGAAATAATCGCCCGAGGACGTGAAGCCTCTGGTGTCCGGCACGGCGAGCTGCGTCAGGGCGGAGCAGCCGGTGGCATACTCGCACATGAAATAGCTGCCGCCCGTGATGTGCGACGTGTCCGGCACGCCGAGATACGTCAGGCCCGAGCAGCCGTAGGCGTAGTGTTCCAAGAAGTCCGAGCCGACGGATGTGAAGCCGCTGGTGTCCGGCGCATCCAGCGTGGTCAGCCCTGTGCAGCCGTTGGCAAAGCCGCCGAGGAAGTACGCGCCGACGGAGGTGATATGCGAGGTGTCGGGTGGGGCCAGCTCCGTGAGCGACGAGCAGTTCATCGCATAGTTCGACATGAAGGAGCCGGGGATGCTGGTGAGGCTCGAGAGGTCCGGCGTGGCAAGGGATGTCACGTTCGAGCAGTTCAGCGCGTAGCCGTACAGGGAATACTCGCCCACCGTCGTGAGGTGCGAGGTGTCGGGCACGCCGAGCTGCGTGAGCGCGCTGCAATCTTTTGCGTAGTAACGCATGAACCCATAGCCGGCCGAGGTCAGGTGCGAGGTGTCGGGTACGCCCAGCGAGGTCAAGAGGTTGCAGCCGTTCGCGTAGAAAAACAGGAAGTAATCGCAGGCCGTGGTGATCGCCGGATCCATGTCCAGCGTCACGTCGGCCTTGACGTTCGGGACGACCGGATTGACGGTGAACGTCCAGCCTTCCATCGGCGTATAGATGTAGTACGTGCCGCCGGGCGAGACGGTCATGTCGTCCGTGGACCAGTTCACGCCGTCAGAGGACCACTGGCTGGACCGGACCATGACCTTCGTGATCTCGCCCGCGTCGGCCGCGACCACGACCGTGGCCACGACGCCGGACCCCGGCGCGGTATACGCCCCGTTCCAGCCGGTGGCCAGCGGCTCCGCCGCCAACGCGGCGATGCTCTCGGGAGCGATGCTCGATGTTGCGGGACGGGCAAGCCCGTCCCCTACGACATCGTCGGTGCCTACCTCATCCGTAGGGGCGGCATCCTGCCGCCCGTCTACCGCATCATCCGTGCCTACCTCATTCGTAGGGGTGAGGCTTGCCTCGCCCGCCGCATCCGCCGTTGCGGGCGGCTGCAAGCCGCCCCTACTGTCGCCTTCGTCGGTGACGTCATCATTTCCGGTCGCACCGTCATTCGTAGGGGCGGCATCCTGCCGCCCGTCTACCGTATCATCGGTGCCTACCTCATCCGTAGGGGCGGCATCCTGCCGCCCGCCTGCCGAATCCTCTGTGCCTACCTCATCCGCAGGGGCGAGGCTTGCCTCGCCCGCTCCTTCCTGCTGGATGATACTTTCCGCACCCGACGACCCGTCCGCTTCCCCTGCGAACGCCACCACCGGCAACCAAAGCGAGGCACAAACCATGACGGCAAGCGCATACACAAACCCAATTGTCAACAGTCTCTTCATGGTACTTACCCCCCTCAAACTGTCAAAAACCTCAGATATATGTTATTTGATAACACAAAAACTATCACGTTACATGAATCTTGTCAACCCCCGACTACAAAAAAACAATTCTTAAATTTTTCTAAAGAAATGAAGATCGTCAGATCACAAAGCCGAGTGCTTCGAACTGCATCCCCCGCCTACAGCCCCCCCAGCGCCTGCTCGGCGGCGGCTTGTTCGGCGGCTTTTTTTGTCTTGCCGGTGCCTTCGCCGAGGGGTCGGCCGTTGTGGAGCACGCGGACGACGAAGGTCTTGTCGTGGTCGGGGCCGCTTTCGGACACCGTTTCGTAGCGGATGTCGGCCGCGCCGCCGCGCTGCAGTTCGATCTGCAGGGTCGTCTTGTAGTCGAAATAACGCTCGCCGTGGGCGATGTGGCGGATCTGGCCGTCGACCTCGTCCGTGAACAGGCGGCGCACGACGCGCTGCGCGAGGGCTGCCGTGCCGTCGAGGAAGACGGCGCCGATGAGCGCTTCGAAGGCGTCTTCGAGCACGGTGTCGTTGTCGCGCTCCCCGCCCCGTTCCGCGCCGCGCCCGAGCAGGAGCAGGCCGCCGAGACCGAGCCGCCGCGCCATGCGCGCGAGGCTGTCCGTCCGCACGAGGCGCGCGCGCACGGCGGTCAGCACGCCTTCCGAATAGCCGCTGCCGCGCTCGAACAGGAGCGCCGTCACCGTGCATTCGAGCACCGCGTCGCCGAGGAACTCGAGCCGCTCGTTGGACTCGAGCCCCGCGCCGCCGATCTCATTCACATACGACGAATGCCTGAGCGCGCGTTTGAGCAGCTCGCGGTCGCAAAACGCGTAGCCGAGCCGCTCCTCGAACGCGGTCAGTTGCTCATCCCAATTCGATTTTTCCAAGCTGTTCCTCGATATGCCCGACGACGTCCTCCGCCACGAACGGCACCGCGCGCAGAATCGCGTTTTGCACCGTCTTCCAGTCGGACGAGCCGTGGATCTTGATGACGGGGTGCTTCACGCCGAGCACGGGCGCCCCGCCGTATTCCGAATAATCAAAGAGCGCCTTCAGCTCGCGGATCTTCGGCAGCACGAGCATCGCGCCGATCTTCGCCCCCGTGCTGCTCGTGAGCTTCTGCCCGAGCATCGTCATGATCGCCATGCCGAGCCCCTCCGTGAGCTTCAGCACCGTATTGCCCGTCATGCCGTCGCCGACGAGCACGTCCGCCACCCCGTAGGGGATGTCGCGCGCCTCGATGTTGCCGACAAACGAAAAGATGTCGCGGTCGGCCGCCGCTTGCAGCAGCTTGTACGTCTCGCGCAGGGTGTTCCCGCCCTTTTCCGGCTCCGTCCCCATATTGATGAGGCCGACGATCGGCCGCTTCACGCCGAGGACTTTCTCCGCGTAGATGTTGCCCATCGCCGCGAACTGGAGCAGCGCCTGCGGTTTGCATTCGGAGTTTGCGCCCGCGTCGATGAGCAGCCCGATCGTGTCCTTGATGGCGAGCGGATACGGCGCGCCGAGCGCGGGCCGGTCGATGCCCTCAATGCGCCCGAGCACGAGCAGCGCGCCCGTCATGAGCGCCCCGCTGTTGCCCGCCGAGATCAGCACGTCGCCGCCGCCGTCCCGCACGAGTTCAAGCGCGCGCACGAGCGAACTGTCCCGCTTGGCGCGGATGGCCTTCACGGGCTTGTCCTCGCCCGTGATGACCTCGGACGCGTGGACGACCGAGACGCGGTCCTTCGCGTGGTCGTGCTTTTCAAGCAGCTTCGCAATCTGCGCCTCGTCACCGACGAGCACGATCTCTTCCTTCTCTTTGAAAAATCTCGACGCGGCGGCCGCGCCCTTCACGATTTCCTTGGGGGCGTGGTCGCCGCCCATGCCATCCACGATGATTTTCATGTTTCCCTCCGGGCGGCAGGATGCCGCCCCTACATACTTCCCTCCGGGCGGCAGGATGCCGCCCCTACAGGCGTGAAATACCCGCACACCGTCTTGCCTGACGCGATCTCGCTTACGATGCGCAGGCCCTTTCCGCTTACATCATACACAAAAACAATCTCCTCCGCACCGCCCGGCGCGTCGGGAAAGTCCGCGCGAAGCCTGTTATTCAAATTTGCAAAAAATGCAGGGTCGTAGTATTCGGTCGTCTCCTTGTTCTCGAAGATCGAGGCATAGAAGATGTCGGATTCCACGAGGTCCTGGAAGAAGTGGCTGCCGTAGCTCAGTTCGGGCAGGTAGCCCGCGCCCTCGTAGGCGACCTCGCACGCGACCGAGACGTTGCTGATTTCCGCGAAGCGCACGGGCACGCCGAGCTCCGGCGAGGTGGTGCCGAGGCGGCCGGGCACGAGCAGCATCACGACGCGCTCGCCGTCGCGGCCGTAGAGCTGGTTGATCTGCCCGATGAGGCGCGCGATCTGCGGCTTGAGGTTGTACGGGTATTCGTAGTAGGCGCGCGGGTCGACGCGCACGACGACGTCGACGGTCTCGTAGTAGGCGCCGCCCATCGTGCCGCCGCTGAGCCGGAAGAACGTGTCCTTGTCCGGCACCTCGGGCAGCGCGACGCGGATGCCGGAGCCGCCGACCTGCAGCGGGCGGCACTGGAGCAGGTTGATGACGAAGCGCCCGTCCTGCGCGATGTTCAGCGCGAACTCGACGTCGACGGGGTAGTCGTACTCTTCCTGCACGGCCGCGAGGATGGCCCGCATGTCGGTCAGGAAGCCTTCGTTTTTCAGGAAGCGCTCGCAGGTCGTGAAGACGACGCGGCGCGCGAGGCCGACCTTGCGCAGCTCGTTTTCCTTTTTGTAGTCACGCTCGATGGCGATTTCCTTGAACCAGTCGCTCATCCGCCCTTCGACATCCTCGATGGGCAGCGTCGAATGCGCGTTGATCGTAAGGTCGAGCACGTCGACCTTCTTCTGCGCGTAATCGCTCACGTAGTCGCTCGCGAGCGCGCGCAGCTCCGGCCGGTCGAGCGCCGCGATGCGCGGGTAGTCGCCGTCCGTGCGGTCGACGGCGCGGGTCCCGAGCCCCATGACGATGCGGATGACGCCCGCGGCCGGATCGATCTCGCTGTTCCAGCGGTACTGGTTGTACGAGAACGCGACGCCCGCGGCCATCGGCATGTAGATGTCCTGAAAGAGCGAGCCCGAGACGCGCTGCACGAGGAGCGCCATCTGCTCGTCCTGCGCGGACAGCCCGCGCTGCTGGCGGTATTCGAGCACCGACTCGTCCATCGTGCTCGCGTACACCTGACGCACCGCGTCCTCGAACCGCTGCAGGCGTTCTTCGAGCGGCCCCTTGTTCACGCAGAAAACCGAATCGTATTTGCCCGCGAACGCGTTGCCGAAGCCGTCCTCGAGCATCGAACTCGACCGCACGATGATCGGGCTCTGCCCGTAATACTCCAGCATCTGCCGGAACTGTTCTCGGATGTTGTCGGAAAACGTCCCCTCGAGAATCTTCTCTTTCAAAATCTCGGCAATCGTGAAATAACCGCGCTGCTTGCGCTGCCGGATCTTCAGCCCCCAGCATTTGTTTTTGACGAGGAAGGTGTAGTAGAGGTTCGAGCAGATGTAATAACTGTCGTGCGGCTCGAGCACTTTCGCGACGTCGGGCAGGCGTTTCTGCACGATGAGGCGCGAGAGGATCATGCCCGTCGCCTTGCCGCCGATCGAGCCGACGCCGATCATGCGGCTTTTGATCGCGAGGATGTCGTCGAGCGTGATGTTGCGCGCGGCGATGTCGAGGATGTGCTCGTCGGGCGTGAAGACCAGACGGCACAGCGCGCGCATCTGCGCCTCGCTGTCCTCTTCGCAGCGGGCTTCGCGGCGTTCTTCCATGAAAAACCGCTCCCAGTTGTCGAGGTTGCGCGAAGAGTCGAGGTTGCCGCTCTTGCCGACGAGCGCGAAATATTCCGAGAGTTCGATGCCGTTTGTCAGCGGCTTGATGAGCTCGGGCGCGTCGATGTCGACGAGGTGCGGCAGAAAGATCGTCGGCAGGTAGCGTTCGGAGACCTTCGCGGGGTGGACGTACATCCGCTTCTCCGTATGCACGACGTCGACGAGCACGCTCGCGGTTTCGCGGATGCGCGAGAGCGTCTCGGTCGAGTGGCTGTTGCGCTGGAAAGCGAAGTAGGCGACGGAGTTTGTCTTGGCGATCTCGGGCGCGGTGACGACAAAGAAATTGGTCACCATGAAGTCTGCGATCCACGCGCTCTGCAAATCGGTCAGGGAGTCGAAGACGTAGTGCGTCTCCGCGCCCTCGTCCTCGATGATGTCCGCGATGCGCATGACGGTCTGCTCAAACCCGCCCGACGGGTCGACGTCGTAGATCGTGAGGTTGGCCGCGTTTTCAAACGTGATCCACAGGCTCTCCTGCGGCGCGCCCGTGCGCACATCGAGGATCGAAAAGCCGCTCTCCGGATCGTCCGTCAGGCTGCGCTCCTTGCCGAAGCGGAAGTACACGACGTTCTTGCCGTCCGCGATCGCGCGCTGCAGGAAGGGCCGCACGAAGTACGCGTACTCCTCGTGCGCCGTCACCTGCCACACCACATTGTCGCCGTACCGGATGTAGTCCAGCGCCTTGTCGAGCCCGTCGAACCCGCTGAACGCTTTCTTCTGATTGATCATGCTCCCGTCCGCGTCCTTCCTATATTCAATAGGGAATTATATCACAGCGGGGGGAAACCGCGGCGACGCGGGAGCAGGGCGAGTCCTGCGGCGGATGCGCAGAGCAGGAGCCACAGGACGAGCGGGTGGGCGGCGTCGCCGGTGTCCGGCGTCGGGGCGGCGCCCGCCGTCTGTCCGCCGCCGCCGGGTGTCGGGGTCGGCTTCGGCTCCGGCGCGGGCGGCACGGGCGTCGGCTTGTCCGGCGGCGCGGGCGGCGCAGGGATCTGCGTGTCCTCGGCCGTCACCTTCACGACCGGAGGCTCCTCGACCGCGATGAGCGGCACCGAGAACGGCAGGATGGCCGCCGAGAGCTGGTACCCCGCCGGCGGGGTCTTCTCTTTGAAGTAGTACGTCCCCGGCGCGAGGTTTTCGACGAGGAACGTCCCGTCCGCGCCCGTCGTGTAGTCGCCGACGGCCGTCGCGGGCTTGCTCTCGTCCGCGTCGTCGCCGGGCTTCGCGCCGTTTTGGCGGTAGAGGGTGTAGACCGCGCCCGCGAGCGCCGCGCGCGTGTAGTCGTCTTGCTTGAGCAGCTCCGCCGATCCCTTGTAGTTGCGGAAGTCCACGGCGGACGTATCGTGCGCGTCGGGCGTCGGCGTGAACAGCAGCGCCGTCGGCGCGCCGCCGGACGGCGCGTATTTGTCCGCGGCCTGGTAGGCGGTCGCCTTCGGCACGCGGAATTCGATCGGGTTTGTGTTCGTCAGGTAGCCGGCGTTGCCCGTGTCCTCGGGCTTCACCTCGAGGAAGCGGTAGCTGCCGGGGGCGAGGCCGGCCGCCGTGACCCAGCCGCTCGCGTCGGAGACGAAGTACGTCCCAGGGCCCGTCGGCGGGTCGATGACGATGGGCGGCAGCCCCGGCGCGGTGTCGATCCGTTCGAGCCGGAAGCGGTAGCCCGCGAGCGGGTTCCCGTCCGCGTCGAGCTTTTTGAACCGCGTCGCGCCTTCGTAGTTGGGGACGGGGCTCGCGCCGGGCACGAGGTCGGACAGGTCGATCACGGGCGGCTCGCCCGCGATGTTTCCGGAGTCCGTGATGTCGAATTCGCAGAGGATTTCCGTGTTGAGGATATGCCCCGCCGGCGCCTGGGCCTCGACGAGCCGGTAGGCCTTGCCCGAGCCGGAGCCGCCGGAGCCGGAGCCGCCCGAGCCGTTCCCCGTCGCGACCGGGATGTTGCGCATCACAAACCCGCCGCTCCCGTCCGGCTGCGCCGTCGACACGATGTCCCCCGCCCCGTCGAGCAGGTAGAACAGCGCGTCGGCCGCGGGCGAGCCGTCGGTCAGCGTCTTGTCGAAGCGCACCGAGGCGCGGTAGTTCACGAACACGCCCGGGTCGGGCGGGTTGGCCGTGGCGCCGGGGTTGAGCACGATCTTCAGGGGATCGGAGGGCGTACCGCCCGCCGCAAACGTGAACGGCGCGGATGCCGCCGCCGTATTCAGGAAATACCCCGGCGCGGGCGACGTCTCGTGGATCTCATACGTGCCCGCGTCCAGCCCGCTGAACACCACGAGGCCGTTTTTGTTGGACAGCGTCGTGACCGGGCCCGGCAGCGGGGTCGGCGCCGTCCTGGTCAACGTAAACTCCACGCCGCCCAGGCCCTGCAGCACCCACGCCCCGGCCGTGTCGTCCCACACTTGTGCCTCCTTATAAAGGAAGACCGCGAAGTTTGCGATGAAGTCCGGCATGCCCTTGTAGCCCGCCGCCCACTCCAACTCATCGATGTCGAAAATCTCGCTGAGCTCGATCTGCGCCCCGGAAGACCCGACGATGGGCGTCGTGTAGTCGCTCCCCGTCAACTTCAGCCCAGTGGGGACTTCGTCGGGGATCGGCATCGGCCCGTAGACATTCCCCGCAAAGGGGATGGCAAACCCGCCTGGCGCGGCCGTCTCCTTGATCCAGTACCCGGAGAACCAGTCGCCCGGGTACGTAGACACCGGCGCCCCGTCGATCAGCGGCGCGAGCCCCGTGAACGCAATCCGCCCGTCGGCGTCCGTCACGCCCGTCGCCACCACATTCGAGACGCCGGACGCCGGATCCCCGTCATACAAGTCAAACGTCGCCCCCGCGAGCGGCTGCCCGTTCACGGCGTCGTACAGATCCTGGTCCGCTTGATCCACCACGCCGTCGCCGTTGAGGTCCCCTGTCACATGCCCGCCGACTACCACAGCCTCCGCCGGGTCCACAAACATCCGCTTCGTAAACCGGATCACTCCCTGGAAATTCACGCTCTGCAGATCCAAGCGCGCCGCGATGCGCCCGGTCGCGTCGCCCACCGTGAAGACGATCGGGTCCGCGCTCCGGATATACCCCGCCGGCGCGGCCGTCTCGGTCAGCCGGTACCGGCCGTTCGGCAGCCCGTCGATCTCAATGACCCCCCCGGCGTCCGTCGTCCACGACGCGGCAAACCCCGCGGGCGGCGCGCCCCACGCGCTCCCGTTCCACATCTCCAAGGAAAATGTCGCGCCCGGGAGCTTGTTCGGCCCCTGCTTCGGCACCACCACCGGCAGCCCCGTATCCGGCGAGACCCCGGCCACGTACACGGGATCGCCGATCTGCGGCTCGCCCGGGTCGATCACCCCGTTGCCGTTGACGTCCACGTCGGCCGTCTGGTACACCGCGTCCGTCTTCGTCAGCACCACCTTGCCCGGCGAGTTCGTGACCTGCGCCCGCCCGCCGGCCACCGTGCCGTCCGCGGCCACCGTCAGCTTGTACGTCCCGTTCAGCAGCTCGTCGGAGACCGCGTACCCCAGCGACTCCCACACGCCGTCGCGCAGCTCCATCAAGCTGTACGTGCCCGCGACAAGGTTCCCAAACGTCGCGCGCCCGAGCGCGTCCGTCACCTGGTCGACGCCGACCTGGTTGCCGTTGCTGTCAAACAGCCGGAAGGTCACGCCGCTCATCGGCGTCCCGTCCGAGGCCCCGCCGAGCGCCGTCTTCGTCAGCGTGAACTGCGTGAGCGTCCCCTGCAGCACGCCGCCCGCCTTCGTAACGCTGACCGACACGTAGCTCGTCTGGTCGCTGTTCATCGTCGAGAGCGCGTCGCTGTCGATCACGACGTTGTTGTACGGGCGGATGCTCGACGAGGCGGTGGCGGCGATCATCAGCGACGTGCGGAACGTCAGGATGTACGGCCGCGAGATCGTCGCGCTGCCCCCCGGCGTCAGCGTGAGCACGAGCTCCGGCTTGCCCGCCGAGTTCGCGACCGGCGCGCCCGTCGTGTTCGTCTGGTAGGTGAAGCTGTAGTCCGTCCCGAGCGCCAGCGGGTGCTCCGCGTCCGCCGAGATGTTGCCCGCGATGTCCACGACGCCCGGCACGACGCGCACGGTGTCCGTCTGGATCGTCTGCGCGCTCTGTGAATAAATCGCCGGCACGTCATGCACGACGACGTTTGAGATCGTGGACTGGCTCGGGTTGATGACGACCGTCCAATACAGGTACCCGTCCTTGCCCTGCGTGCCGCTCTTCTCGACGATGTTGTCGCCATGGTTCACGGAGACCGACGCGGGGTAGTCGTGGTCGACGGAATTGTCGTTGTGGAAATGCGCCGTGTTCGTATACGTCGCGCCCACGTCCTGGCCCTCCAGCGACGTCTGGTACTCGATCATGTACAGATTGCCACTATCGCCGTCCTGCGGCACGGAGATGTCCGGGAAGCGGATCGTGATCGTATTATTATTCGAAGAAGAGGGGTCTGTGATCGTGAATTGCGCGTATTCGTCGGGGCTGGCTTCGCGGCCCTTCACGGTGGTCCCGTCGCTTTGTATCGAATAATGATACAGGTGCAGCGAGAACGGCACGTAGTTTTGCTGTTGCTGCGCGTTCGGTGAGACGATCTGGTCCGTGAACACGCCGTTTTTCAGCGGCGTCTGCGCGTAGCCGAGGTAGACGTCCCACGTGATCGTCTTCGTGACGGCGTTGTAGCTGCCGCTCTTGCTGCCGTTGTTTTGATCGGAGGCGACCGGCGTGTAGGAGGCAGAGCTGTGGGATTTGTAGGAGACGCCACCGGTCGTCCACGCGGCATCGCCGGAGTTGGAAGCAACGCCGCCGCCGGCCACGATCGACGCGTCGTAGATCGTATCGTAGGTCAGGCGCAGCGCATGGGTCGTGGACGCGTAGTCGCCGATCAGAGAGATTGTCACGCACGCCGCGCCGCCCGAGACGCCCTGCGTCGTCAGCGTGTAGTCCTGGTTGAGGACGAGGGTCTTCTGCGGGCTGGCCGTCACGTCGCGGAGGACGGGCGGGTTGGCGCCGTCGGGCGGACCGCCGGCCGGACCGAGGTAGATGTAGTGGATCTTCGAAATCGTGTCCGCGTAGACGAGGTTTTCCACCTTGTAGCGCTGCGTGTTGAGGTCGACCTGCCAGGTCAGCACCTTGTTTTCGACGTCGGCCGCGACGAATTTTTTCGTGACGGTCTGCTGCTTGACCACATTGGTCGTGGAGGAGCTGACCGGATTTGACCCGCCGGTCTGCGCCGTGTTTTTGACCGTGTAGTCGGTCGAGACGACGCCGCTCGCGTTGGGCGCGCTGTAGGATGTGGACGTGCTGCTCTGCGCATTGCCCGTCGCATAGGTCTGGTAGGTGACGAGGTAGGCCTGGCCGGCGATGGCGTTTGCGAACTGCACGCGGAAGGCGCCCGCGGACTGCGTGACCGTGTAGAGGCTGGGGTCGATAGCGTCGCCGCGCTGGGGGTTGCCGCTCGCGTCGAACCAGACGGCGTAGACGACGACGGAGGATGCGTCGAAGCCGATGTGGCCGCCCTGGGCGTTCGTACCATTCGCCGCGTCGGGGTCGTAGACGTCGTCGATATAGGCGTCGGCCTGCGCGATGTTGCCCTGGTTGTAATTGTAGCGCAGGGCGTAGGTGTAGGTGAGGCGTTTCGCGGGCGAGGCACCGGGGATGGTCTGCGACGACTGGCCGGTTGCGATCTTTTCGAGCCGCTTGCCGAAATTCGTCGTGACGGTGCTCGTCGCGGTCCACGGGGTCGGGTATTCGTCGGACGTCAGACTCGCGGTATTGGTGAAGGAGTAGTTACCGCCCGTCTGCGTGATGGCGGTCGTGTCGATGGGCGTCGTGTACGTGATGCGATAGACGGACTCCGTCGGGCCGGCGATGGAGACCGTGTAGGTGGGTGCGGGGCCTACGGAAGCCTCCGTGCCGGTCACATCCGTGCCCGCGCCCGCGGGCGTCGTCACATTGCCGTAGAGGTCTACCAGGACTTTTTCGACCTTGACGGTCGCGCCATCAAGCGCGAGATTCGCGGGGAAGGTGTCTTTGACTTGGATGTTTTGGACATTTCGCATGGCCTTGTTGATGACGACCGTCCACGTGATGGTGTCGGGGCTGATGCTCGTGGCCGTGCCCGCACGAGAAGAGACGCCGGTCTTTTCGATGCCGCTCGTCGTCTGGGGCTTGATGTCGACGGTCGCCTGCAGGCTGTCCTCGCTCGGGAATTTGATCGTCGTCTGCCCCGGCGTGCCGATGGCCTGCGCGTCAAGCGAGCCTTGGTAAAACATATTGCCCGTAAGCGCGCCGGACTTCGCGGCCTCGTCTGTGAAGACGATGTGGATCGTGCCGCCTCCGCCACCCAGCGGATTCGGCGTGACGCTGAAGTACGCGTACGGCGGCGTGCCCGCGGGCTTGCTCGGGTCGGTCAGCGGGACGTTCGTGACGCCCTGCTTGATGAGCACGGTGTTCGGAATCGCGATGTCGTAATAGTCCCCGCTCTTTATCTTCGGTGTGACGTAGGCCGGGATGAACAGCCCCGTGTTGAAGCTGACGATGGAATCCACCGTCGGGTTTGCGACCGTGTTGCCGGATTTGTCCGTGAAACTGAGCGCCATATTCGTCGTGATCGACGACGACGCCGGGTCGGCCGCGTTGTATCCCGGGAAATACGTGCGGATGTCCGTCGGCGCGGACGCGGGTGTCGCCGAAGACGTTGCAAAGACCGCCGTCGCTCCGACGAGCAGCACAGCCGCAAACACCGCTACGAGGAAAATCCCCCTCCTCAGAAAAGCCTTCATCGTTGTTCTTCCTCCATGTACAAGGTATTTTACCACGATTGTATTCAAGGTACAAGAAGGTTTTCGGCGGAAATGAGTTGACCGGTAGTTCTTGTCCCCTATTGTCGGGGAATAGTTACGAT
>JAISTF010000157.1 GCA_031272745.1 Eubacteriales Family XIII. Incertae Sedis bacterium | reverse complement strand
GGAAACGTCCACCGCCACCGTGCCGCCCGCGTTCTTCGGCGCGTCCGTGGCAACCGGAGCCGAAGCCGCATCCCCTGCGGACGAGCCCGCCGCCGCCGAATCCCCCGCCGCGGCGACATTCTCCCCCCCGCCGCAAGCGCCCAAAAGCAGCGCCACAGCCAGCGCCAACACCAGCGCTGCAATCCTGTTTCCGTTATTCCGAATAACCATTTCACTCCTCCGTTTCTATACTATGCAATGAGCCGCCTTGCCTGCCCCGCCGCGGAAAAGACGAGGAACGCCGCGAGGTTTGCGAGCACGACGCTCGCACCGGCCGGCGTGTTGTACGTGTACGACGCGAGCAGGCCGAGGTAGAAGCAGACGACCGACAGGATCGCCGCGCAGACGACCACGCGGCCGAAACTCTTGAACACGCGCATCGCCGAGAGCGCGGGGAAGATGACGAGGCTCGAGATCAGCATCGCGCCCATGATGCGCATGCCGACGGCGATGACGAGCGCGGTGAGCAGCGCGATGAGCATTTTGTAGACGCCCGCGCGCGTGCCCGTCGCCTTCGCGAAGCCTTCGTCGAACGTCACCGCGAAGATCTTGTTGTAGAAGAGCACGAAGAGCGCGAGGACGGCGGCGGCGAGGCAGATCGAGAGCGTGACGTCGCTCTTCTTCATCGCGAGGATCGTGCCGAAGAGGTAGTTGCACACGTCGGTGTTCATGCCGACCGTCATCGCGAGCACGACGACGCCGACGGCGAGCGCGCTGCTCGAGATGAGCGCGATGGCCGCGTCGCCCTTGATGCGGCTGTTCTCACTGATGCGCAGCAGCAGGAAGGCCGCGAGCAGCACGACCGGCACGGAGACCGAGAGCGGCGCGAGGCCGAGCGCGACCGCGACCGCAAGCGTGCCGAAGCCGACGTGGGAGAGCCCGTCGCCGATCATCGAATAACGCTTCAGCACAAGGCTTACGCCGAGCAGCGCGGCGCACAGGGCGACGAGCGTGCCGACGACGAAGGCGCGCACGATGAAGGGGTAGGACAGCATTTCGCGCGTCAAATCAAACATGGAAACCACCTCTTTTCAAATATCCTTCCGCGTCCCCGTAGTACACGGGCGCGGTGTCCATATGCAGGACCTTTGACGCGCGGCGGACGGCGCCGTCCACGTCGTGCGAGACCATGAGAATCGTCATGCCGCGCGTGTGCAGGTCCGCGAGGATGTCGTAGAGCTCCGCGGCGGCGTTTGGGTCGAGGCCCGTCACGGGCTCGTCGAGCAGGAGCAGTTTTTCCGACGCGCACAGGGCGCGGGCGAGCAGCACGCGCTGCTGTTGCCCGCCCGACAGCGTGCGGTACGACTCGCCGCGCA
Organism: Eubacteriales Family XIII. Incertae Sedis bacterium; assembly: GCA_031272745.1. Lineage (GTDB taxonomy): Bacteria > Bacillota > Clostridia > Peptostreptococcales > Anaerovoracaceae > WRFF01. The sequence continues at coordinate 4,774 of JAISTF010000157.1, read as the reverse complement.
GATCCCACGCGCCGAAGCGCTCGAGGTGGGCGCGGGCGGTCTCGCGATCCTTCTTCGTATAGAAGGCGGGGAAGCCCTTGCGGTTGAGCAGGCCCGACATCACGACCTCCGTCACGGTCGCGGGGAAGTCCTTCTGCACGGCGGTCTGCTGCGGCAGGTAGCCGACCTCGCAGGCGCGCAGGTTTTCAAACACGACGCGCCCCTCCGTCGGCGGGGTAAGCCCCGCGATCATCTTGAGCAGCGACGTCTTGCCGGAGCCGTTCTCCCCGACGACGGCGAGGAAGTCGCCCTCGTCCACTGTCAAGGTCACGCCCTTGACAGCCCAGCCCGCCGCCGCCTCGTATCGAAGCGACAGGTTTTCCAACCGGAGAATTTCCTTGGTGTCCGCCGCCATGTCAGGCCAGTCCTTTCCCGAGCGCTTCCGCGTTCCTGCGCATCAGGTCCGCGTAGGTCACGCCGCTGTCAAAATCGTCCTTCGTGATGTTCTCGCAGGAGTTGAGTTCGAGCACTTCCGCGCCCGTCTCCTCCGCGATCGCGTCCGCGACGTTCCCGTTTGTCAGCTCGACCTTGTAGATGTAGGGGAGTTGGTCGCGCTCCACCGTGTCGATGAGGAACGCGATGGTCTGCGCGCTCGCGTCCGACTGGTCGCTGCAGCCCGGGAAGGCCGCCGCGTAGTCGAGCCCGTAATCCTCTGTGAAATACCTGAGCGGGAATTTGTCCGCGACGACGATGAGCTTACGGCTGCCGCCCGCCACGACGGCCTCGATCTCCGCATCGACGGCCTCAAGCTCCTGCGCATAGGCCGCCGCGTTCGCTTTGTAGGCGTCCGCGTCCTGCGGGTCGGCTTCGGACATGGCTCCGGCGATGACGTCCAAAAGGACGATGGCGTTTTTCGGCGACGTCCAGACGTGCTCGTCGATTTCCGTCTCGTCTTCGCCTTCGCCTTCGTCGTCCGCTTCGCCCTCTTCCTCGGGCGTCATCCCTTCCTTCAGCTCCTCGCCGTACGTCTTCACATGGTCAATGAGCCGCACGATCTGCATCCCGCCCGTGTCCACGCTCTCCAAGATGCGGTCCACCCACTCGTCGCTCTCGCCGCCGACATAGAGGAAGACATCCGCGCCCTGGATGGTCTTCACGTCCTGCGGCGACGGGTCGAAGGAATGGACCGACGTGCCCGGCGCGATCAGCAGCGTGACTTCCGTGTCCGTGCCCTGCGCCACCGCGCGGGCGAAATCGTATTCGGGGAAGATCGTCGCGACGACGCGCAGGCTGCCCCCGCCGCCTTGGTCATCCGCACCGCCGCCGGACGACCCCGCGTCTGCGCCGCTGCCGCCGTTCCCGCAGGACGCGAAAAGCAGAGCGGCAAAGGCGATGGTTATTGCAATAATCGTGCGCATATGGGAGTTTTGTTTCATATTGTTTCCTCCATGACAAACCGAACAGAGGCGCAAGGGGGTTGCGCCGACGTGTGCTTGCATGGGGGAATCAATTGTTGAAGCGGATGGCGTCCGAGAACAGCGCGACGCGGCGCGGGATGAAAGCGGCGCGAGGGGCAAGAAGGAGCCGCGGCGCGCGATGCGACCGTTTGGTGGCGGCCCGAAACGCCGCGAAGCCGGCCGCCGCGAGGCCGACGCATTCGAGCAGGGTGCCGCAAGCCGCCATCTGGTGGCAGACCGGACAGTCGCTTCCGATGTGGGTGTGGGCGTGGTCCGCCCGTGAGACGATGAAGGCGCCCGACGCGAAGACGACCGCAAGCAGCGCCGCCGCCGCCACGCGCGCACAGGCACGGCGGACGCGTTCTGCTTCAACGATTTGGGTTTGCGAACTCACAGCTGCATGGCCTCCTCCAACCAGTATAGCATAGCCCCAAACCAGGCGTCGCCCGCCTCGAACGGCCGCGCATGGACGCCGTGCTCCTCGCGCAGGAAGGTGTGCGCGATGCCCTCTTGCGACAGGCGGGCGTCCAAGCGCTCGCTGCACACGAACGGCACCATCGCGTCGTCCTTCGCGTGGTGGAAGAAGACGGGCACGGCTTTCTCCGCGCCGTCCTCGCGGTACGGCATCGCCGCGATCTCATAGCCGGCTCCGAGCGCCGCGCTCCCGCCGCTGTCCGCGCCGCCGCCCATCGCGTAGGTCAGCGCCAGCGCGCGCGGCAGCAGTTCCTTCGGCACGGCGGGCGCCGCCGAATCCGCGAGCGTGTACGCCGCCGCGAGGTGCCCGCCCGCGGAAAAGCCCGCGAGCACGATTTTGTTTTCGTCGATGCCGAACTCGTCCGCCCTCCCGCGCAGCACGCGCATCGCCTCGGCGAGATCGAGCACGGGCCCAAACGCCGCGAAGCCCTTGCCGGGCGCAGGGTCGAACCGCGCAAAATCGCCGACCGAATAATGCAGCACGAACGCCGCATACCCCGCCGCCGCGAACCGCTCCGCCACCGGCGCGCCTTCCGTCGTCCCCACGATGCGGTACCCGCCGCCCGGACAGATGACCGCCGCCGGGCGCGGCGCGGCCGCCGCCCCCGAAGCATCCGAATCCGCAGGGCCTGCAGAGCCTGCCGGATCCGCCGGAAAATACGCTTTCAAAAAGACGCCGTTTCGGTTCTCAAAAAGTTTGATTTTCATTTTTTACTCCTGTATAATATGTAACTGTTGTCGCGACATTTGTCAAGTGCAGCAGTCAAAGACAACGATTTCGAGGTGTGGCTCAGCTTGGTAGAGCGCTGCGTTCGGGACGCAGAGGCCGCAGGTTCAAATCCTGTCACCTCGACCAGTGACACCCTGTCGTCCCTGATCGCAAGATCAAACTTCAGGGTTATGTTTTTTTCCGAGCAATGATAGCGCCTCAACGAGATAGGCATATGCGGTAATATCTGTTTTCCGTATGCGGGACAACTTCGAATAACTTGCATCGGGTATGGCTCTCGATTGATAGTCCGAAACGTCGTCGAGGCGGCAATCTCGCCGGAATACTTTTTTCATTCATAGCAATCCATGCGGCATCAAACCGCCGCAAGATAGCGACCAATGGCCTCGGACGCAACCGTATTCAGACTTTCGCCGCGCCGTGTCGCAGCGAGAACGAGATCTCTGTGAAGTTCCGGAGAAATACGCAAGATGAATTGTCCGCTGTACTCTCTATCGGGGGACTTGTCGACCTCTTCACAAAATTGCAGATAATCGTCGACAGCTTCTCGAAACGCTGTCTCAAATTCGTCAACCGACGCTCCATGAAAAGAAACAGAATCACGGATGCCGAGCACTTTCCCGACAAGGCATCCGTCCTCGGCACTGTACTCGGGCTTGGCATGATACCCCTTGTATTCCATCATATCGCTCAAATCAGTTTTCTCCCTTCCAAATGATCCACAGCCTCCTTGATCTGGTATGGCATCAGCCGAGGCGGATTGTGCGGCTCGTGGAGCGTAAGCATGTTGCCGTCGACATCCACAAAACGTCTGCGCGACCTGTCTCCGGTCTTTTCTGTGTAACCGAAATGCTCCATGATGCGCCGTAGCTCCGCATACTCGAAATCCTTCGGATTGCCCTTCATTCTTGCTATCAACTTCTCGATTTTGCTCACGCCCTTACTTCTCCTTATGATACTATATCATGATACCAATTTTGTCAATACCGCAGAGCGTATAGACCCCCTTATTCTGTTTTGCGAATCGCGACCACTTCCGTCCAATGCTCTTTGATCTTTGCCCGTTTTGAAACCAAGTCCTTCTTCCTTCCAAAACCATCTGCCCCTGCCACCATCCTACCCGACGTCCCACACTCCTGTCATTCCAATCAAACTGGAATTTTCCGCAATAACAATATTTGTTCTTGAATCTATATTCTCATCCTGTATAATGGACACAAGAGGAAGGCTGGCGCATGTGGACTATTTGCTCAGGCCGGACCACAAGTCGGCAGCAGACCACACCATCCGCCTCGTCACCATCCTTGAGGACGGGTCGCTGCGCTTCGGTTGACGGCCATCAAATCGCGACCGCCGTGTCGCTCGCCGCGACCGTATGGTATACTGAGGTCACATAGAAAGGAAGGATTCCGATGGCTACATATCTGGTGGATTATGATACCGTTCGCTGGCACGGGCTCGCGGGGCTCTCGCGGCTCTCGGCAAAAAACACGGTGGTGCTGTTTCTCAGCGCGCGGGAAAAGACGCTGCCCGTGGAGCAGGTGATGGAATTGTTTGACGCGCGCGCGAAGATCGTCTGGGAATGCGTCCCGCAAGTGACGGCGGATTATTTGAAGGTGCGGCTCGCGAGCTACCTCGGCGCACTCGTCGGCGAAGGCAAGGACTCGAAGGTCGTCATCGTCAGCCGCGACGCGAGCTTCGGCGCGGCCACGTCGTTTTGGTCCGCGCGCCGCGAGGACGTGACCGTGCTGCTTCAGGAAACCATCGACGGCGAACCCATCGACGAAACCAAGCTGTCGGAGCGAATCGCCGCCGCGTTCGCGTCTTCCGGCATTTCGGAGCAAGCCGAAGAACTCCGCGAAAAGCTCGTGGACAAAGCCGAGGACTTCTCCGGCGCCTTCAAGGAAAAAGTCTCCGAGTTCCGCGACGAGGCCAGAATCGACGAACGCTTCTCCAAGGTGAAGTCGCTGTTCGGGAAGGGGAAGTGACGGGGAAGCAAGCCGAAGGCGCACAACGAAGAAATTTCCCCCTCCCGCGTCCCCGTCACAGCTCCACGAATCGATACCGCACGGATACGGCGTCGAGCACGCGCGTGAGGTCCTGCGGCGCCATGACGACGGTTGCCGTGTTGTCG
>JAISTF010000147.1 GCA_031272745.1 Eubacteriales Family XIII. Incertae Sedis bacterium | reverse complement strand
GCGGCGAGCGGCAAGAAGAGAGGCAACAGGGACAAAAAATGCTTATTTGTGTGAATCAGACCGCAGAAAACCCGTTATTTCCACACAAATAACGAATATTTGTCCATTCGCGCGAAAATCGGACGTGATTTTCACACAAATAGCGGATTTTTGTCCACGTCGGTCCGCTGCGACGGGAATGAAGAAGCGTAGCGTAGCCGCAGATGCCGGCAGGGAATCAAGGATTCGGGCATAGGCGGGAATCTTCCTTAGAAACGGCGTTGGAAAAGTCTTGCCATTATTGCAAGGTCTGTGGTAAAATACCGGAATCATGGAAATTGAGCTCAAGTACAAGATCGACAGCGCCGAACTCTATGACCGGATTTTGAATGACGCGTGGATCCGGAAATTCGCGGGGGGCGAAGCGGAGGCGGTGCGCATGAAGGCGGCGTATTTCGATACGGAGGATCGCGATTTGATTCACAACAACATCGCGTTTCGCATTCGTTCGGAAAACGACCGCATCGTCGGCACGCTGAAATGGCGCGACGACGATGAGGGCATCCGCGGCTTGTACATTCGCAGCGAAATCAACGTGCCTGTCACGGACGATACGTGCTTCTTTTCCCCGAGCCCTGAGATTTTCGGGGAGAGCGCGGAAGGACGTGACCTGCTGGACGTCATCGGCGACAAACCGCTCGTGAACATCTTCGACATGATTTTCACGCGGCGGCGCATCCGTTTGGATTACGGGCAGAGCATCATGGAGCTCTCGCTCGACGAAGGCGTGATTGCGTACGGCACGGATTCGATGCCGCTGCTCGAAGCGGAGCTCGAACTCTTTTCCGGTACGAAGGAAGATCTGCTGGCTTTCGGGGGGAAGCTCGCGGACCGTTTTTCGCTCGAACCGGAGCTGCAGTCGAAGTTTGCACGCGGCATAGAATTGATGAAGAAGGAATGAATACAAAACGATACCTGGATCAGCTGATCCTCTTTGACAATTTCCGCAGGGACGGGATTGCCGGTTTGATTACGGCGGCCCGCGACGCGGACGGGGACACGGTGGAGGACGCGATACTCGATTCGTATTACGCCATCCAAAGACAGCTCATCGGCGACGTCGGGCGCGGGGAAATCACGGGCACGTATATGCAAAACCATCTTTGCCGCGTGCTCGCGGGCGAGGACAACGCGTTCACGCGCATGGCGGAGCACGGGGCGTTCGACGGCATGAAGACCGGCGCGGACGCGAAGGTGTGCCTGAAGCAGCTCACCGTGACGCAGCGCACGCTGTTCCTGCACGCGGCGAACGAGCTGAAGATGATCCGCACCGTCTACGACTTCAACTACGAAAAGGTGACGGGCATCGCGGACGGAAAAAACGTCGCGGCCTTCGGGGCGCTCGTCGACGGCGACCGCAAGCCCGGGCACCGCGAAAAGCTGCATCAGGCGATGCGCAAACGCGACTGCATCGACGCGGCCGTGCAGTTCGCGCACTTCTACCGCAACTTCGGAAGCGGCGTGTTCGAGGCGGCGCCGGCGTTCGAGCTCGTGGACGACGCACCCGGCATCGCGCCCGTGCGGGAGACGGACCCCATCCGGCTCGAAGACCTCGTCGGGATCGACGCGCAGAAAGACCTGCTCATCGAAAACACCGAAATCCTGCTCGCGGGTCTGCCCGCAAACAACGTGCTGCTGTACGGCGACAGCGGCACCGGCAAATCGTCATCCGTGAAAGCGCTGCTCAACCGTTATTCCGACAAAGGCCTCAAGATGATCAGCATCCGCAAGGAGCAGCTCACGCGGTTGCCGGAAGTGCTGCATCTCGTGAGCGGGCGCGGCCTGAAATTCATCCTGTTCATCGACGACATTTCGTTTGAGGAAAACGAGAGCGGTTACAAGGTGTTCAAGTCGATGATCGAGGGGAGCCTCGCCGCGAAGCCGGCCAACGCGATTTTCGTCGCGACGTCAAACCGCAAAAACATCGTGAAGGAAGTCTGGGGCGACCGGCAGGGCGCGGACGACGTGCGGACGCGCGACAACATCCAGGAGAAGCGTTCGCTGTCCGACCGCTTCGGCATCACGCTCGTCTACTCGTCGCCGGACAAGGACGCGTACCTCGCCATCGTGCGGCACCAGGCGCAGGCGGCGGGGCTGTCGCTGCCGGCCGAGCAGCTGGAGCAGGAAGCGCTCAAATGGGAGATCCGCCACGGCGGGCGCTCGGGGCGCGTGGCGCGGCAGTTCGTCGACTATCTCACCGGCGTGGAGCATCTCGGGAAGGCGCCCGCATGAGGTGGTTTCAGCGCAACCCCATCCTCGTCCTCTTCCTCGTGCTGATGGCGGCCAACTCGTTCCGCTCGGGCCAGTACGCGAATTTCGGGGACTTCCTGATGTCGATGGCCATCGTGCTGCCGGGCATCGTGCTCGGCATCACGGTGCATGAATTCGCGCACGCGTTCTCCGCGTACCGGCTCGGCGACCCGACGCCGAAACAGATGGGCCGCGTGACGCTGAACCCGCTCGCGCACATCGACCCCGTCGGCATCATCGCGCTCATCTTCGTGCATTTCGGCTGGGGCAAGCCCGTCGTCGTGAACCCGTACGCGTTCCGCACGCACCGCCGTCTGAAAAACATCGTCGTCGACGTCGCGGGCGTCGTGACCAATTTCGTGGTCGCGTTCCTGCTCATGGGCCTGCTCTACGCGCTCCTGATCCGCGGCGTCTCCGCGGGCGGCATCGGCTATCAAATCGCCTACTACGCCGTCATGATGAACGTCATCCTCATGCTGTTCAACCTGCTGCCCATCCCGCCGCTCGACGGCTTCGGCATCCTCACGGAAATCTTCGACCTGCGCCGCTTCCGCTGGTACGAGGCGTTTTACAACAACGGCTCGATCATCCTGCTCGTCCTGATCCTGTTCAACATCACGAGCGGCCTGCTCACACCCGGCATGAACGCCGTCTTCGGCTTCCTTGCAAACACGTGGGGCGCGTTGGGTGGTTGGTCGTGAAGTTTTTCTACTTCCTGTTCCGCACAAAGAAACTGATTCCGATGATCGTGGGCATCGTCGTGTTGCTGATCGCGCAGGCGTACAGCGAGATGATGCTGCCGCGGTATATGAGCGACATCGTCGATGTGGGCATCATGCAGATTTCGCGCGAGGGCGGCACGCAGGCGCAGGTGCTCGCGTATATGAAGGATACGGGGATGCAAATGCTGCTGTTCACGCTCATCTCGATCGTGTGCTCGATTCTCGTCGGGCTGTTTGCGAGCCTCGTGGCGGCTTCCGTCGGGCGGCGGCTCAGGCGCGAGTCGTTTGAGCACATCATGGCGTTTTCCAACGCGGAGATGGACCGGTTTTCGCCGGCCTCGCTCATCACGCGCTGCACGAACGACATTCAGCAAATTCAGATGGCGATGGTGATGTTCCTGCGCATGGTGCTGTTTGCGCCCGCGATGGCGGTCGGCGGCATCATCATGGTGATGCGCACGGACACGGGCCTGTCGTGGATCATCGTGGTCGCGGTCATCTGCCTCGCGGCCGTCATCGGCCTGCTGTTCGGCATCACGATGCCGAAGTTCAAACGCATGCAGCCGCTCGTCGACGACGTCAACCTCGTGAGCCGCGAAATCCTGACCGGCCTGCCCGTCATCCGCGCCTTCTGCCGCGAGGACTTCGAGCGCGTGCGCTTCGACGGGGCGAACACGGAGCTCTACAAGACGCAGCTCTTCGTGAACCGCGCGATGAGCCTGTTTTTCCCCGCGATCATGGTCATCATGAACGTCGTCGGCGCCGGCGTCGTCTGGTTCGGCGGCAAGGGGGTCGACGCGGGCCAGATGCAGGTCGGCGATCTGATGGCGTTCATCAGCTATGCCATGTTCATCGTCATGAGTTTCATGATGCTGTCGATGGTGACGATCATGCTGCCGCGCGCGAGCGTCGCCGCGGACCGCGTCGCCGAGGTCATCGCAACCGACAGCAGCATCGTGGATCCAATAACAAAAACAGCCCCTGCGGTGTCGGACGGGCGGGTCGTGTTCGAGGATGTCTCCTTCCGGTTCCACGACGCGGGCGAGGATACGCTCTCGCACATTTCCTTTGCCTGCGAGCCCGGGCAGACGACGGCCGTCATCGGCGGCACGGGCAGCGGCAAGTCGACGCTCGTTCACCTGATCCCGCGCCTCTTCGACGTCACGGGCGGGCGCATCACGGTCGGCGGCGTCGACGTGCGCGACCTGCCGCAGAAGGAGCTGCGGGCGCGGATCGGCTTCGTGCCGCAGAAGGGCGTATTGTTTTCCGGCACCATCGAGAGCAACCTCAAATACGCGGGACCGCAGGTGACGGACGAGGATATGCGGCGGGCGGCGTCGGTCGCGCAGGCCGCGGACTTCATCGAGGAAAAAGAGGGCGGATACGAGAGCGCGGTCGCGCAGGGCGGCTCGAATGTGTCGGGCGGGCAGCGGCAGCGGCTTGCGATCGCGCGGGCGCTCGCGGCGCAGCCGCCCATCCTGATTTTCGACGACAGCTTTTCGGCGCTCGACTTCCGCACGGACGCGGCGCTGCGCAAGGCGCTCGCGCGCGAGGCGGGCGGTGCGACGGTGCTCATCGTCGCGCAGCGCATCGCGACGATCCTGCGCGCGGACAAAATCCTTGTGCTGGACGAGGGGCGGATTGTCGGCGAAGGGACGCACAAGGAATTGATGGAAACGTGCGAGGTGTACCGCGAGATCGCGGCTTCGCAGCTTTCGGCGGAGGAGCTTTCGGCATGAGCGAAGCGTCGGGCAGGGACAACACGAAAACCAGGCGCCGCGCTTTCCGCAAGCCGGATCGCATGCACGGCCCGGGCTCGGGCCCGCCGGGCTCGATGCCGGGCGAGAAGCCGAAGGACTTTCGCGGCGCCATCAAGAAGGTGCTTGGGTACATGGCCAAATACCGCGTCCGCCTCATCCTCGTCGCCGTCTTCGCGGTCGCGAGCACCGTCTTCAACATCATCGGGCCGAAGATCCTCTCCCGCGCGATTACCGAGCTCTACAACGGGCTCGTCGCGAAATTGTCGGGGGCCGGCACGATCGACTTTGAGACCATCGGTCGGATCCTGCTTTTGTTATTGGCTTTGTATTTTGCGTCGATGGCGTTCGGGATGTTCATGGGGTGGATCATGAGCGGCATCACGCAGAAGGTGGGCTATGAGATGCGGCGGCAGATCGCGGACAAGATCCACCGGATGCCGATGAAGTATTTCGAGTCGCACAGCGTCGGCGACGTGCTCTCGCGCATCACGAACGACGTAGACACGCTGACGATGAGCCTCAACCAGAGCGTGACGCAGCTCATCACGAGCCTGACGAACATCGTCGGCGCGCTCGTCATGATGCTGCTCATCAGTCCGGTCATGACGCTGATCGCGGTCGTCATGCTGCCGATTTCGCTCGGGCTCATCGCGCTCATCATGAAGTTTTCCCAGAAGCATTTCTTCCGGCAGCAGGAGTACCTCGGGCGCGTGAACGGACAGGTCGAAGAGGATGTGGCGGGGCACGCGATCGTGAAGCTGTTCGGGCACGAGGAAGAGTCGATCGCGGAGTTTTCCGAGACAAACGACGTGCTCTACGCGTCGGCGTGGAAGAGCCAGTTTTTCGGCGGGCTGATGATGCCGGTCATCAATTTCGTGAGCAACCTCGGCTATGTGGCCGTCGCGGTTTTCGGCGCGATGCTCGCGTTTCGCGGCACGATCACGGTCGGCGACATCCAGGCGTTCATCCAGTACGTGCGGACGTTCACGCAGCCGATGACGATGCTCGCGCAGATCATGAACATGCTGCAGAGCATGGCGGCCGCGGCGGAGCGGGTGTTTGCGTTCCTGGAAGAGGAAGAGGAGACGGAGGATGTGCCGTCGGCCGGCGCGGGGTCACGGGACAGCGAAGGCGAGGTTGCCTTCGACCACATCCGCTTCGGCTACGACCCGGCGAAGCCTGTCATCAAGGACCTCGCCGAGCGCGTCGCGCCGGGCAGCACCGTCGCCATCGTCGGCCCCACGGGCGCGGGCAAGACGACGCTCGTGAAACTGCTCATGCGGTTCTACGACGTCGACGCGGGCGCGATTCTCGTCGACGGGCAGGACATCCGCACGGTCCCGCGCGCGGACCTGCGCCGCAACTTCGGCATGGTGCTCCAGGACACCTGGCTGTTCAAGGGCACGATCATGGAGAACATCAAATACGGGCGTCCCGACGCGACGGACGAGGAAGTCTACGCGGCCGCGAAGGCGGCGCACGTCCACCACTTCATCTCGACGCTGCCGGACGGCTACGGCATGGTGCTCTCCGAGGACGCCGACAACATCAGCGCGGGCCAGAAGCAGCTGCTCACAATCGCGCGCGCCATCCTCGCGGACAGCCCGATCCTCATCCTCGACGAGGCGACGAGCAGCGTCGACACGCGCACGGAGCAGCTGATCCAGGACGCGATGGCGAACCTGAAAAAAGGCCGCACGAATTTCGTGATCGCGCACCGCCTCTCGACGATCAAAAACGCGGACGTGATCCTCGTCATGGACCACGGCGACGTCATCGAGCAGGGCACGCACGAGGAGCTCCTCGCGGCCGGCGGTTTCTACGCCGCTCTCTGGCGCAGCCAGTTCGACGTCGTCGCCTGATCCGCTTGCAGGGCCGTCTCGCGAATGCCGCATCTACTGGACAAAAAACCGTTATTTGTGTGAAACATACGGCTGATTTCCGCGAAAATGGACAAAAAATCGTTATTTGTGTGGAAATAATGGGGATGCTGCGGCGAAATCCACACAAATAAGCGAAATTTGTCCAACTGAAGTCGATTGCCTCGTTATTGCCAAATGTTTTCTTCACACCCACGTAGCATTTTTGTGGTATTATGTTGATGGAAGCGGTACTCTTTTTATTCAGTTATTTGATTGGAGGTTTTTTGACATGGCAGATTTTGATCAAAACGGAAATCCGGTGCCCCCGCAGGAGCCGGCGCAGGAAGCAGCGACCGCCGCAGAGCAGGCGCAGCAGCAGACGCCGCCACCGCAGTATGGCCAGACGCCGCCACCGCAGTACGGGCAAGTGCCGCCGCAGTATGGGCAGCAGCCGTACTATGGCGAGAAGCCGATGCATACACCGACGTTGGTCGTGGGCATCCTGGCGATCGTGCTCGCCTTCGCCACGGGCTTCGTCGGGCTCATCCTCGGCATTGTCGGCATTGTGCTCCACAAGAAGTACAAGGACACGTACAACACGAAAATCGGGTACATCCTCAGCCTCATCGGTCTCATCATCGGTGCGATCATCACGGTCGTCATGATCGTGTTGATTGCGATCGGGGTCACGGCGGCGATCGGCCTTGCGGGCCTCGGCGCGTTGTAGGCCAAGTCGATGGCAGAGCAGGAACACAGTAGCGACGGCTTCGCGTCCCCGTTCGGGGACGCGGGCTCACCGTTTGATGGGGTGCCGGTCGCGGCGCCGGAGCCCGTGGAGGCAGCGGAAGCGGTCGAAGTCGACGCGGATGGAGCGGAAGCGGGCGGGGCAAGCCCCGCCCCTACGGATGCCGTAGCGGAGCCGACGGAAGATGAGGCTGTCTCGGCGGAACCGGATTGGGATTCGCAGGTCGGGGCGGATGCGGCCGAAGCCGGCACAATGGCATCGGCGCAGGAAGCGTCGGCGCAGGAAGCTGCATCCGAATCGCCGAAGGCGCCGTACGAGCCGGTGTCACCGCCGCCGGATTACGGGCGGCAGGATGCCGCCCCTACAGTTGAGGGACCGCAGCCTGACTACGGACAGGTGCCCCCGCTTCATCCGGACTACGGGCAGCAGCCGTACGGATACACGCAACAGGATCCGTACGCGCAGGCACCGCCACCGCAAGGGGTCTACGAGCAGCAGGCACCGCCACCGCAAGGGGTCTATGGGCAACAAACCCCGCCCTACGGGTACGCGCAGCAACAGCCCTACGGGCAGCAGACACCGCCGCCCGATTATTCGCAGGGACAGGCATATGGGCAGCAACCGCCGCCCGATTATTCACAAGGGCAGGCGTACGGGCAGCAACCACCGCCTTATGGGGAAGCGCAGCAGCCGTACGGCTACGGACAGCCGCCATATTACGGGCAGCCGCCGTACGCGCCGACGGAGCGCCCCACGCACGCGCCGTCGCTGATTCTCGGCATCATCTCGATCGTCATCGGCGTCTGCACGCTCGGCATCGTCGGCGTCGTCTGCGGCCCGATCGGCATCCATCTCGCGCGCAAAAACCAGGTGCAGTACAGCACGACGGCCGGCTTTGTGACGAGCCTCATCGGCCTCATCCTCGGCATCATCATCCTTGTGATCGTCGTCGTCTCCATCGCCATCGTCGGCATCACCGCCGGCGCATTCGGCGGCGGCCTGGACGCCCTGATTCGGGAATTCAGCTAAGGAGCAACTTACGGAATAGATTCGAAAACAGGCTCTTTTTCAACCGATTTGCAATCTGTTCCGTATCAAAAGAAAATTAGCACTCTCTATGGTAGAGTGCTAATTTTTGTGGTATCATATTCAATAACGAATCCAACTAAAAGGAGTTGATGAAGATGAATTTTGAAAAATTTACGGAGAACGCGCGCGGGGTGGTCGCGGAGAGCCAGCAGCTGGCGATCCAGATGGGGCATCAGCAGCTCGACGGGGAGCATATCCACTTGGCGCTGCTGACGCAGGACGAGGGGCTGATTCCGCGCGTGCTGAAGCTGATGGGCGTCGACGTGCTCGCGGTCGTGCACGACGTCGAGGCGGCGCTCGACAAGCTGCCGAAGGTATCGGGCGGCGGGGACCAGCTCTATCCGACGCGGCGCGCTGGCAAGCTGCTCGGCGACGCGGAGAAGATCGCGAAGCAGTTCAAGGATGATTTCCTGAGCGTGGAGCACCTCTACCTTGCGTTGCTCGACGAGCACGGCACGCCGTCGGCGGAGATCTTCAAGAAGCATGGCATCACGAAGGAGAAATTCCTCGCGGAGCTCGAGAAGGTGCGCGGCGGGCAGCGCGTCACGACGCAAAACCCCGAGGACGGTTATGAGGCGTTGACGAAATACGGGCGCGACCTCGTGCAGCTCGCGCGCGAGGGCAAGCTCGACCCCGTCATCGGGCGCGACGAGGAAATCCGACATACGATCCAGATCCTCTCGCGCCGCACGAAAAACAACCCCGTCCTCATCGGCGAGCCCGGCGTCGGCAAGACGGCCGTCGTCGAAGGGCTCGCGCAGCGCATCCTCGCGGGCGACGTGCCCGAGGGCCTCAAGGACAAGACGATCTTCGCGCTCGACATGGGGGCGCTGATCGCGGGCGCGAAATTCCGCGGCGAGTTCGAGGAGCGGCTGAAGGCCGTGCTGACGGAGATCGAGAAATCCGACGGCGACATCCTCATGTTCATCGACGAGATCCACAACATCGTCGGCGCTGGCGCGGCCGAGGGCGCGATGGATGCGGGCAACCTGCTCAAGCCGAAGCTCGCGCGCGGCGAGTTGCACTGCATCGGCGCGACGACGCTCGACGAATACCGGAAATACATCGAGAAGGACGCGGCCCTCGAGCGCCGCTTCCAGAAGATTCTCGTCGACCAGCCGTCCGTCGAGGACACGATCTCGATCCTGCGCGGCCTGAAGGAGCGCTTCGAGATCCACCACGGCGTGCGCATCACCGACCCCGCGCTCATCGCGTGCGCGGTGCTGTCCGACCGTTATATCGCCGACCGCTTCCTGCCGGACAAGGCCATCGACCTCATGGACGAGGCCGCATCGAAGATCCGCACGGAGATCGACAGCAAGCCCGCCGAGCTCGACCAGATCGGCCGCGAGATCATGCGGCTCGAAATCGAAAAACAGGCGCTTGCCAAAGAGGACGACGCGGACAGCAAGACCCGCGCGGACGTCATCGACAAGGAGCTCGCCGAGCTGAAAGCCCAAAACGACGCGATGACCGCGCAATGGGAAGGCGAAAAGCGCGCGATCGAAACGCTGAAGGAGACGAAGCAGCAGATCGAGGACGTCAAGCTCGAGATCGAAGAGGCCAAAAGAAAAACCGATTATGAAAAGGCGGCGGAGCTCGAATACGGCACGCTGCCCGCGCTCGAAAAACAGCTCGAGGACGCAAAGGAGCGCGCGGACGCGGCCGAGGAAAAGCGGCTGCTCAAAGAGGAGGTCACCGAGGACGAGATCGCGGACGTGGTCTCGGGCTGGACGGGCATCCCCGTCAGCCGCCTCGTCGAGTCCGAGAAGGAAAAGCTGCTGAGGCTGCCGGAGATCCTGCACCGGCGCGTCGTCGGCCAGGACGAGGCCGTGGAGTCCGTCGCCGAAGCCGTGCTGCGCGCGCGCGCCGGCATGAAGGACGAAGGCCGGCCGATCGGCTCGTTCATCTTCCTTGGCCCCACGGGCGTCGGCAAGACGGAGCTTGCGAAGGCCCTGTCGGAAGCGCTCTTCGACAGCGAGAAAAACCTGATCCGCATCGACATGAGCGAGTACATGGAGAAGCATTCCGCGTCGCGCCTCGTCGGCGCGCCTCCGGGGTACGTCGGCTACGAGGAAGGCGGGCAGCTCACGGAGGCCGTGCGCCGCAGGCCGTACAGCGTCATCCTGTTCGACGAGATCGAAAAAGCGCATCCGGACGTCTTCAACATCCTGCTCCAGCTCCTCGACGACGGGCGCCTCACGGACAACCAGGGGCGGACGGTCGATTTCAAAAACACGATCGTCATCATGACGAGCAACATCGGAAGCCCGATGCTCATAGAAGCGATCAAGGACGATGGCTCGATTCCCGAAGAGGCGAAGGACCGCGTGCGCGACGAGATGAAACTGCATTTCCGGCCCGAGTTCCTCAACCGCATCGACGACGTGATCGTCTTCTCGCCGCTGACCGAGGACGACATCGTCGCGATCATCGACATCGCGCTGAAAGACATTCAGGCCCGCCTGGCGGAACGCAGCATCACCGTGAATTTCACGGAGGGCACGAAGCGCTTCATCGCGAAGGAGACGTATTCACCGCAGTACGGCGCGCGGCCGATCGCGCGTTATTTGAAGAAAAACATCGAGACGCAGATCGCCGAGAAGATCATCAAGGGCGAGGTGAAGGAAGGGGATACATTTACCATCGACATCACGTCGTAAAACGTGTAGAATGCCTTTGTGGGTATGCAGAGGAGAAAAACGCTTTCCATAGCCATCATCGTCCTCATGGCGGTGTCCCTGCTCTTTGCGGGGACGCAGCCGGCGGCGGCCGCGTCGGGCGGCGGCAAGACGGTCAAGGTGACGCTCAACGCGAACGGCGGGACGTTTGCCGACGGCACGGCCGTGCAGACCTTGCAGATGACAAAAGGACAGACGTACGCGGACATCTACGGCGCGGCGTATGTTCCCGTGCGGGAAGGCTATGCCTTCACCGGATGGGATCGCTCGAAGGGTACGAGCGAGACGGTCGTGTGCATCGGCGATTCCTTGACGCACGGCGAGTTGGGCGTGGACGGCGGCGTCCTGCTCGGGGATGCGCAGAAGTCGCCGGTGGCGCGGACGGGCGCCTTGCTCGGGAAGGGCTGGCGCGCTCTCAACTACGGCGTGGGCGGGACGACGTCGCGGCAGTGGGCGGACGACCAAAACGGCATTCTGAGCAACGCGCTTTCCGCCATCCGCGCCAACCGCGCGCAGGTGGTCACGATCCTGCTCGGCGCCAACGACGCGAACTACGCCTACCAAATCACGAAGAAGGACTACAAATCCGCGCTGAAGGCGGTGATCAAAAAGGTGAAGGGCGCGGGCGCAAAGATCGTCATCCTGCATACGCCGTCCTATGTGGATACGAAAAAACCGCTCGGCCACGCGATCGATCCGAAGCTGCTCAAAGCGTACCGCAGAGCCGTGTATGAACTCGTCGCGGCCGACGCCGCCGTCTATGCCGGCGCGGATATGTGGCAGATCGTTTCGGCGGCCCCTTCAAAATTCCTCGGGGTCGACGGCGTGCATTTCACGCAAAAGGGTTACAATCGGGCCGCAAGCTATTGGACCGCAGCCATCCGGCAGGCCGTGCTCGCGAACGTCGGCAGAATCAGCGCGCCCTACGCGCCCACGAGCAAGGTCAAGGCCGGCACCAAGCGCACGCTCTACGCGCACTGGATCCGTCTGTGAGGCAAGGGCAACCCCCCGCGCGGCCCGCCCTACAGCCCCGTCCGCGCAAACGAATGCGCGATGTGTTTCTGCATGGCGGCGGCCCCCGCGTCGGGGTCGCCGTTTTTGATGGCCGCGAAAATCGCGCGGTGCTCCTTCAGGATCGCGGGCAGGTCCGACTCGCGGTACGGCAACACGCGCACGCTATAACGCAGATACTCCTGCATCCGCGACAGATCCTCGAGCAAAATGCGGTTGTGCGCGGCCTCGGCGATGCGGTGGTGGAAGCCCGCGTTGATCGACCGCATCCGCTTCGTGTCGAGCCGCTCCGTATAGAACTCCATGAAGTCGACGCTCTCTTCGAGCGCTTCCATCTCCTCTTTCGTGCGCCGCTCCGTCGCCCACCGCACGGCCTGCATCTCGCTCGACTCCCGCAGCGTGTACAGATCCTTGATCTCCGCTTCCGACAGCCCGACGATGAACGCGCCGCGGTTCGGCACCATCTCGATGAGCCCCTCGGCCTCGAGGCTGCGCAGCGCCTCGCGCACGGGCGTGCGGCTCACGCCGTATTTCTGCGAAAAATGCTGCTCGGTGATCTTCGCCCCCGGCGCAAGCTGCTCGGTCAGAATCTCGATGCGGATGCGCCCCGCCAGATCCTGCGACAGCGATGTCTGCCCGTCGATTTTCATGCTTCGCCGCGGATCGAATTGATCTTGCCGCCCGCCAGCACCATCAGGGTTTCCTGCGCGGACAGCGTGTTCAGTGCCTTGACGCGCTCTCCCGTGGTGCGGTTTGTGACAATAACCGTTTCCTTTGTCAGTTGTTCACGCGCATTTTCCAAAGCGAGGATGTTGCCCTGTTTCAATTTCTCCGCGTCGGCGGGTTCGGCAAAGACGAGCGGCAGGATGCCGCTGTTGATGAGGTTGGCGCGGTGGATGCGCGCGAAGGATTTCGCGAGCACGAGGTGGATGCCGAGGTAGAGCGGCACGAGCGCCGCATGTTCCCGCGAGGAGCCCTGGCCGTAGTTTTCCCCGCCGACGATGCAGCCGCCCTGCGCGGGGCCGAGCTTCGCCTTCTTCGCGCGTTCGGCAAACTGCGGGTCGACCTTCTCGAAGCAGTATTCCGCGAGGTGGGGGATGTTCGAGCGGTAGGGCAGCAGCCGGCTGTCCGACGGCATGATGTCGTCCGTCGTGATGTTGTCGCCGGCGAGAAGCACGATTTCGCCGAGGATGGCCTCGCCCTCCTTCACGGCCTTGCCGCGCGGGAAGGGTTTGATGTTCGGGCCCATGACGACCTCGGGCATCTCCGCGCCTGTGCCCGCGCCGCTGAGGTCCGGCGGAAAGACCGCGAAATTCGGCTCGCGCTTGAACGTCCCCGGCGCGGGCGCGGCGATGTCCGGCAGTTCGATGCCGAGCGCCGCGTGCTGCGCGAGCCCGTCCGTCAGCACGCCCGTGATGGCGCTGACCGCCGCCGTTTCGGGGCTGACAAGGTAGACTTCCGCGTCGTTCGTGCCGCTGCGGCCTTTGAAATTGCGGTTGAACGTGCGCAGCGAGACCGCGCCGCTCTTCGGGCTCTGCCCCATGCCGATGCACGGGCCGCAGCCGTTTTCGATGATGCGCGCCCCCGCGTCGATGAGGTCGGAGAGCGCTCCGTTTCGCGCGATTTCCGAAAGAATCGCGGCCGAGCCCGGCGAGATCACGAGGCTCACGTTCGGGTGCACCTTGCGCCCGCGCAGGATCGCGGCCGTCTTCATGAGGTCCACGTACGAGGAATTCGTGCAGCTGCCGATCGCGACCTGGTCGACGTGGATCGGCCCGATGCTCTTCACGCCCTCGACGTTGTCCGGACTGTGCGGTTTCGCGGCGAGCGGCTCGAGCGCCGAGAGGTCGCAGACGAGCGTCTCGTCGTATGCCGCGTCCGCGTCGGCCGCGAGCGGCACGTACACCGCTTCGCGCCCCTGCTGCGCGAGGTATTCCCGCGTGCGCTCGTCGGACGGGAACAGGGACGTCGTCGCGCCGAGCTCCGCGCCCATATTCGTGATCGTCGCGCGGTCCGTGGCCGACAGCGTCGCCACGCCGTCGCCGTGGTATTCGATGATGCGCCCGACGCCGCCCTTGACGGTCAGCTCCCGCAGCACATAGAGGATCACGTCCTTCGCCGAAACCCACGGCCGCAGCGCGCCCTTCAGCTCCACGCCGACCACCTTCGGCACCGCGAGGCTGTACACGCCCTGCGCCATCGCGACGGCCACGTCGAGCCCGCCCGCGCCGATCGCGATCATGCCGAGCCCGCCCGCCGAAGGCGTATGGCTGTCGCTGCCGAGCAGCGTCTTGCCCGGCACCGCATAATTCTCCAAATGCAGCTGGTGGCAGATGCCCCCGCCCGGCTTCTGGAACACGATGCCGTGCCGCGCCGCCACGCTCTGGATGAAGACGTGGTCGTCCGCGTTCTCAAACCCCGTCTGGAGCATGTTGTGGTCGATGTACGCGACCGAGAGCTCCGTCTTCACGGCCCCCACGTCCATCGCCTCGAGCTGCAGATACACCATCGTCCCCGTGCTGTCCTGCGTCAGCGTCTGGTCGATGCGAATCGTGATTTCCTCACCGTGCACCAGCCGCCCCGAGACCAAATGCTCCGCCAAAATTTTATAAGCCAGCGTGCCCATTTACGAACCTCCTCTTGTGTCAAAGATGCAATTGTATATCATTATACAATAATTCAAACGCAAAATGCGCGGCTTTTGTTTGCTGTCCGTGCTATACTGTTCGCAGCAGACACCGAACCGAAAGGAGGTCATCATGGCGCTTGAATTGGTTTTCAAAAATGGCAGGGTCGTCACGGACTCGGCGATATTCAAGGCGGACGTGGGGGTGCGCGGGGGGAAGATCGCGGAGATTGCCGCGCGCATCCGGCCGGAAGCGGGGACGCGGGTCGTCGACTGCGCGGGCAAGCTCGTGCTGCCGGGGGCGATCGACGCGCACACGCATCTCGCGATGCCGTTCGGCGGCACGATTTCGACGGACGATTATGAGACGGGGACGCGGAGCGCGGCCTGCGGCGGGACAACGACGGTCTTCGACTTCATCTTGCAGGACTTCGGCGAGACGTTTCCGGATTCGATCAAGCGGCGAAACGACATTGCGGCGCCGCAGGCATGCGTCGACTATTCGTTCCACATCGGCGTGAAGGACGTGAGCGGGAAGCTGCTGTACACGATGGAGGACGCGGTGAAGGCCGGCGTGCCGAGCTTCAAGGTCTTCATGGTCTACGACTTCGGCGTGACGGACGGCGTGTTTTACGAGGTGCTCGACCACAGCAAGAGCATCGGCGCGCTCATCGGCGTCCACGCGGAAAACAACGACCTCGTGAACTATTTCACAAACAAATTCGTGGCCGAGAAAAAGTTCGGCGCGTGGTACCACTACCTGTCGCGGCCCGAGGCCGTCGAGGGCGAGGCGGACGTGCGCGCGATCAACCTCGCGAAGGCCGCGGGCGCGCCGCTGTACATCGTCCACCTCGCGAACAAGCAGGGCATGGACGCGGTGACGGCCGCGCGCGACGAGGGATTCCCCGTGTTCGCGGAGACCTGCCCGCAGTACCTGTATTTCACGAGCGACGTGTACAAGCGGCCCGACGGGCGCAACTTCGTCTGCTCGCCGCCGATGAAGGGGCGCGCGTCGCAGAAGGCGCTGTGGGAAGGCATCCTGCGCGGCGACATCTCGACGGTCGCGACCGACCACTGCCCGTTCCTGAAAAAGGAGAAGGACTGGGGCAAGGCCGACTTCCGCAAGATTCCGAACGGCTGCGCGGGCATCGAAAACATGTACCCCTACATGCTGTCCGAGGCGAACAAGGGGCGGCTGTCCTACAGCAAGGTCGTCGAGGTGTGCGCGACGAATGTCGCAAAGATCTTCGGCATCGCGCACCGGAAGGGCGCGATCGAAGTCGGGCGCGACGCGGACATCGTCGTCTACGACCCGAAGCTGCGCTTCACGATCACAAACAAAAAGATGCACGGCGCGACTGACCACACGATCTGGGAAGGCGCGGAACTGAAGGGCTATCCGGAGCAGACCTGGAGCCGCGGCCGCCTCGTCTTCCAAGACGGGAAATTCCTCGGCGAAAAAGGCGCCGGTGAGTTTGTGGCCGCGAAGCCGATCAAACTCACGACGCCGGATTTGTAGCGCTTATAGAATAGAAACCCGCCTGCGCTCAGCGCTTGTAGTAGAACGTCCGCGGCTGTCCGAGGTTGTTCTTGATGCTCATCGTAATCTTCTTGCCGCTGATCTTGCAGGTGAGCTTGCTTCCGTCCGAAAGCGTGATGGTGATCTTGCTGCCGCTGACCTTGTAGGACTGCCCCTTGAAGACCTGGGCTTTGTTGTTGCCGATCTTCACGGCGACGTTCACTTTGGTCGTGCTCGTGAACTTCAGATAGTTGTTTTTCGCGGGGCACCCGATGGCGTTCAAATCGGTGTACATCGTGCCGTTATCCTTGAGCTGATACAGCTTGAACGTCTTGCCTTTCAGCTGTTTCGCGGACGCCAGCGTCGTGATCCCGCCGTCGTCGGACGCCGACACCGTGGCTCCCGCGGAAGCCGTGCCGCCCGTCTGTGCAAACGCCGCGCACGGCATCATCGTGAACGCGACCATGAGCGCCACAACCACGGCCGCCACCGGCTTCAAGCCGCCCGTAAAGATCCTCTTTTTCATCACAGAAACTCTCCTTCCCGTTATTGAATCAGTATAAAACGAATCGGTTGCCAACATCATAACATATTTTGCGATTTGTGTTTCAACCGCGCAAAATCGGGGTATAAAGTAGAGCGGTAATTGTTGACACCGGGCGATTGGAAAAGTTATACTGCTGTTGAAAAATGGAAAGGGATAGGACATGTCAAACATTTTTCTGAAAAACCGTACAATCAATGAGTTTCGCTGGGAAAACCTCGGCGACGTGAAGATGGGGCGCGAGGACCTCGGCGAGGAGATGCCGGTCATCGTGTACCGCCTCATGCAGTTCACGATGCTCGACGTGCTGACGAAGGAATTCGGCTCCGAGAAGGCCAACGAGTTTTTCGTGAAGGCGGGCTTCCTCGCGGGCTCGGAATTTGCGAAGAATGTGCTCGACCTGTCCGTGGATTTCAACAGCTTCCTCGCGAATCTGACGCAGGCGCTCGTCGATCTCAAGATCGGCGTGCTGCGCATGGAGGCGTTCGAGGTGGAGAGCGGCAAGCTCGTGCTGACCGTCGGGCAGGACCTTGACTGCAGCGGGCTGCCCGTCACGAACGAGACCGTCTGCCATTATGACGAGGGTTTCATCTCGGGGATTCTCCATGCGTACACGGGCAAAAAATACGATGTGAAGGAGATCGATTGCTGGGCTTCCGGCGATCGTGTCTGTCGTTTCAATGCCGAGATCGCGAGCTGAGGAAGTCGAATTATTATTCAATTACATGGGCGACATTTTGTACGCCCCGCGGCAGGCTCACCTCGAACCGGCCGAATTCAGTGACGAGCTAAAGGATTTTGCCGAGGGTCTCACGGTCCTCGGCAGAATGGTGAACGAGACGCGCACGCTCGCGGGCCAGCTTTCGCGCGGGGAGCTGGACATCGCGCTGCCGGATCACGACAACGAGCTCGCGGCGCCGCTGAAGGCGCTGCACGCGACGCTCAAGCATCTCGCGTGGCAGACGAAGCAGGTCGCGCGCGGCGACTACAGCCAGCACATCAATTTCATGGGCGAGTTTGCGGACGCGTTCAACGACATGATCGGCCAGCTCGCGACGCAGCGGGAGCGCCTGCAGGCGGAGATGGACCTCGTGAAGCGGCGCGCCGAGGACCTCGAGCGGTCGTCGTCCCTGTTCGAGGCGATCTCGGGCAGCATGCCGGAGTGGATCGTCATGGTGGACAAGGAGACGGGCGAGCACCTCTTCGTGAACCACCCGCCCGAGAGCGTGCTCGCGAGCGACATCTTCGAGAAGCAGCTCTACGAGATTTTGCTCGAGTACGCGCAGCCGATGGAGATCGGCGACGAGCCGCGCACGGAATCGTTTTCGCTCATCAGCGACGTGGCGCTCCAGTATTTCGAGCTGCGCCTCTACCCCATCATGTGGTACAGCCACGAGGCCGTCGCGTGCGTGCTGACGGACGTGACCAAGGAGTTCGAAGAACACAGCCGCCTCGAGGACGTCGCCTACCGCGACACGCAGACGGGCGTGTACAACCGCCATTTCGGGATGCAGCAACTCGGCGAATGGATCGGAGCCGAGCGGGAATTTTTCCTCGTCTTCGTCGACATGGACATGCTGAAATACGTCAACGACGTCTTCGGCCACGGCGAGGGCGACATCTACATCAAGACGGTCGCGGACCTGCTCGCGGGCGTGTCGGGCGCGGCGATCGTGAGCCGGCTCGGCGGCGACGAATTCATGCTGCTGTGGGACAAAAAGGACGCGGACGGGCGCGACCTCGGTGCCGTCACGCAGCTCTTCGAGGATTTGCGCGACAAGCTCGCGGCCTCGTCCTCGGTCGACGAAAAGGGCGAGGTGCGTTACGCGCGCAGCATGAGCCTCGGCATCGTCGACGTCGGGGCGGACAATCGCCTCAGCTCCAGCGACCTGCTGTCGCTCGCGGACGAGCGGATGTACGAGTACAAACGCGCCCACAAGATGGAGCGCCGAATCTGATCCGGCTTCTACGGGAATAACGGGAGTCTCGCGAGCCCTTCCGCAAGGAGGGGCTCTTTCGCGAGCGTTTGGCAGGCGTATTCGGCGGCGGTCACGGTCTCGGGCGGGAGCGCGGGCAGGAAGACGGGCGCCTTCAGCGCGAGGAAACGTGTCAACTCGCGGACATTGACGCCCGCGTTCATTTTGTTCACGGCCCACGAGACGGGGATGCCGCGGGCTTCGGCGGCGCGGACTTCCTCGACGATGGGGGCGGAAGCGAGCAGGCGCGAGGGCAGGGGGTCGACGACGCAGAGGATGCGGTCGAGCGCGCTGAGGATGTCGCGCGCCGTCCGGCGGTCCGCCGCGAGCAGCGCGGCCGAGACGTCGCAGAGCACGAGGTCGCCGGGGACGGCGTGCAGCAGGCGGACGAGGCCCGCCGTGCCGGGGTGCGTATCCGTCTCGCCGGGCACGCGCAGCGCCCAGTTGACGCCGCCGGACAGGTTCAGCGGCGCGCCGCCGAGCGGTTTGCCGTCCTTCGCAAGCCGGTAGTACGACGCGAACCCGCGCCCCGCGAAGCGGCGGTCGCAGCCGAGCTTGTCGAAGGGGTAGCCCGCGGGCGCGTCGCCTGCCGCGGCGAGCTCGAGGACGGTGATGGTTTCGGCGGGGGGCTTCGCGGCCGCGATGCCCTTGGCGCTATGGATGAGCGCGGCGCTTCGGCTGCCCTTCGGGTTTGCCGCGCCCGCAGTGCCTGCCGCGTGCGCCGTGCCCGCCGCGCCCGCCATGTGCGCACGCCGCCACTCCGCGGCCGCGAGGCAGAGCGTCGTCGCGCCCGCCCCCGCGCAGGCGGGCACAAAGCCGATCTTGCGCGGCGGCGCGGGTTCCCGCCTCTGCGGGCTTGCGGTATGTTCGATGGATAGGCGCCGCGTCAGGCGCCGGTCGTCAGGATTCCGCATGACAGCCCCCTTCTTGATTGGGATTATATACCATATGGAAACATTTGTCAAGTCATTTTCTAACAATCCTGTGAAAATCCTGTAGCACCCCGGGAATGACAATGTGAGGGGCGCGAAAAACTCCGGGGCAAATGACCAGTTACTACAGCGAAAGTATCATTATTTGCAGAAAATCACGCGAAATGTGCAACTTTCGCTGCAGTAAATCGCGGAGCTCTGACGCCCGCCGCGCCCCCATGCCCCCAAACCTGCCCGAAGGGGAACGAACGCCGCTCAAGAGGAAGCCCCGGACGGTGTTTTCGTATGAAAATTAACATTCAATAATTCTGTTGACAATCGAGAGAATATGGTATATTATGACATGGTAAATATTGTTATTCCTAATAGAAAGGATCGAT
>JAISTF010000104.1 GCA_031272745.1 Eubacteriales Family XIII. Incertae Sedis bacterium | reverse complement strand
GGCCGGTCGTGGGCTTGGAGCCCGGCAGCTACGAGGCGACGCTGGCTGTAACCTACTGGCCGAACTATGTGGTTCTGCCTTATTACGGCGCGTCCATCTGTTATCTGGACCCCGCGACGGAGCTCGTCAACGTAAAGATTACCGTCGCACCGCTGCCCGCGCCGGATTACAGCTACGCCATCGACCCCGAGGGCGCCTATGAATTCCCGTCGAAATGGTACGGTTACGACAGCGCAAACGACCAGCTTGCAAAAACATTCGCGCTCACCAACACCGGAAACCAATGGATGGATAATGTAAAAGTAGAGATCGGTGAAGACAAACCCGGCGACAACCCCGACGCCTTCACGGCCGATCTGCCCGCGGGCAACGGCTCCGTTTCGATCATGCCCGGCGAGCAACTGTCCTTCCCCGTGTACCCCGTGAACGGGCTGACCCCCGGCACGTATACGGCCCAGGTCAAGGTCAGTTGGACCACCTACGGCAATGTGATCGAAGATCCCGTCTACCCGCCTACCGTCAATGTCCTGTCCGCAGAGGCCACGCCCGTAGACGCCATGCCGGCCAATCCCGAGGGGGACGTCGCGGTCGACACGCATGTGGAGACCATCGACATCAGCTTCACGGTCAACAAGCTCCCGCCGGCATTGCCGCCATGCACCAACTTCTGGGCCTACGAAGGCACGAAGCTCAAAGATGTGACGGCGACCTACGGCTGGACGTTTGACGAGGATCCGGATACGTCCATCGGCGAAGTCGGCTACCAGTCGCACCCAATGACCTACGATATGGGCGAATACTACGAGGTGCTCCACGAGAACATCACCTTCGAGGTCGTCCCCAATCCGATCACGCAGATCGTGTTCAATCCGGGCGCGGTCGACCTCGGCTCCGTGAAATATGACACGCTGGCCGAGAAGCCATACCAGACGCCGCTCCAATTCGTGACCGCGACGAACACCGGAAACTATTCGGTCTACGACTCCACGATCTCGCTGTCCGGCGGTGACACGAAGGCGTTTGAGATTCTCGAACCGGACTATGTCACGGAGGTGCCGGAGGGCGCCGATGCCTACATCACCGTCGTCGACGAATTCCCGAATGCGATCTACGCAAACGGCGGCGCGCGCATCTTCGGCGTCCGCCCGAAAGCGGATCTGAAGCCCGGCACCTACACCGCGACGCTCACGGTGAGCGGCACGGCGTCCATCGGCCATCCGCTCATCTCCAACGCGGTCTTCATCCCCGTCAGCTATGACACCGAGGTCACCTTCACCGTCGAAAAAGCCGACTATCCGATGATTCCGGTGTACTGGGGCGCGGACGTCGTCGCCTACACCGGCATGACGCTCGGCCAGGTCGAGCTCCCGCCGACGTGGGATCTGAAGGATGTCAAGAGCATCTCATGGGATGCCCCCGCGGACACGCCGCTCGACACCGTCGGTGTGTACAAATACTCCTACACGGTGTACTTCGCGGACGAGGAGCTCTACAATCCGATGACGTTCACGGTGAACGTCACCGTGACGGAGCAGCCGGTCTGGAGCTACACGGTCACCCCGACGAGCTTGGACTTCGGCTCTCAGGAGGAGGGCTACGGCGCGCAGAAGGCCAAGATCGCCAAGCTCGAAAACACGGGCAACCAGCCGCTGGCGGGCATCCTCGTCTACGCGGATGAGGTCGGCCAAAAAGCGTTCGACATTTCGTACAGCGGTGGCGACTATCTGGATGGCGGGAAAAACGGGGAAATCACCGTGACGCCGAAGACGGGCCTCGCGCCCGGCACGTACACGGGCAAGATCTACGTCACCGGCAACTTCCTCAAGCACGCCCTCGACAACTACGGCAGCCTGAGCGCCAACCTGTCGCAGGAATTGACCGAGATCACGGTGAAGTTCACGGTGACGGAGCCGGTCGTCAACCCGCCGCAGACCGTCGAGCAGTTGGTCGCGAAGGTCACGGCCGCGGTGAAGGCCATCCTGGCCGTTTTGCCGAAATTGCTGAGCCTGTTCCGCTGATGCTTTGAGGATTGAATAACGGGCATCACAGCCGGAAGATCCGGTCGTGGGGCCCGAGGAAGCGCATGAGAAGGAGCCCGAGCACATAGCACGCGGCTCCTTCTCCTACGGCGATCCAGCCCGCGTCGACGAGGAAGGAGAGCGCGACGCTGCCCGGCACGGGCTGTACGTCGTAGATGAAGCAGAGCATGCCGCCGACGATGAACCCGTTGCTCACGACGGGCGGCAGCGGCACGAGCCATTTGCGGGCGCGCAGCCGCCGCGAGCAGAGCGCGGCGAGCAGCGTCGCGATGCTGCCGAGGATGAGGTCGGGCATGCCATAGGGGCTGATGATGTTGGCCAAAAGGCAGCCGACGAACAGTCCCGGGATCGCGGCCGGCGTGAAAAACGGCAGCACCGTGAGGGCTTCCGACACGCGCACCTGCAGGGGGCCGTAGCTGATGGGGGCGAGCGCCACCGTGAGGGCGGCGTACGCTCCGGCGATGATCGCGGCTTGTGTGACGAAACGGACGCTCAGAAAGGAGCTCCGGTTTTTTTCGTCAGGGTTTTCCGGTACCTGATGATTCATAAAAAATTCCTCCGTAAATTTTTCTTTACAGGCAGTATATCATGTTTTTTCGTGATAGAATAATACAATACTGTTTCTGAATCACAAGGAGGATCTTGAGGAATGGCGACAAAGTATGTTTATCTGTTCAGCGAAGGCAATGCGGAGATGCGCAACCTGCTCGGGGGAAAGGGCGCGAATCTTGCGGAGATGACGGGGCTCGGGATGCCGGTGCCGCAGGGGTTCACGATCACGACGGAAGCGTGTACGAAATATTATGAGGACGGGGAGCAGATCAACGACAGCATCCGCGACGAGATCCTCGGGTACATTGGCAAACTCGAAGAAATCACGGGCAAGAAATTCGGCGACCCGAACAACCCGTTGCTCGTGAGCGTGCGGTCGGGCGCGCGCGCGTCGATGCCCGGCATGATGGACACGATCCTCAACCTCGGTTTGAACGAGACGGTCGTCGAGAGTTTCGCGGCGAAGACGGGCAACCCGCGTTTTGCGTACGACAGCTACCGCCGCTTCATCCAGATGTACAGCGACGTCGTCATGGAGGTCGGCAAGGCGTATTTCGAAAAACTCATCGACGCGATGAAGGAGAAGCGCGGCGTCACGCAGGACACGGAGCTGACGGCGGACGACCTCAAGGAGCTCGCCGGGCAGTTCAAGGCCGAATACAAAAACAAGATCGGGCAGGACTTCCCGTCCGACGCGAAGGAACAGCTTTTCGGGGCCATCAAGGCCGTCTTCCGAAGCTGGGACAATCCGAGAGCCATTTATTATAGAAGAATGAACGACATCCCCAGTTCCTGGGGCACGGCGGTGAACGTCCAGTCGATGGTGTTCGGCAATATGGGCGACACGTCGGGCACGGGCGTCGCGTTTTCGCGCAATCCGGCGACGGGCGACAAGGGGCTCTACGGCGAGTTCCTCATGAACGCGCAGGGCGAGGACGTCGTCGCGGGCGTGCGGACGCCGCAGACGATCGACCGGCTCAAGGAGACGAACCCGGCCGTGTACGGGCAGTTCGTCGAGATCGTCGACACGCTGGAAAAGCATTATCACGACATGCAGGACATGGAGTTCACGATCGAGGAAGGCAAGCTGTACATGCTCCAGACGCGCAACGGCAAGCGGACTGCGGCGGCGGCGTTCAAGATCGCGTGCGACCTCGTCGACGAGGGCATGATCACGGAGAAGGAAGCGGTGCTCTCCATCGACCCGAAGCAGATCGACGCGCTCCTGCACCCGCAGTTCGACGCGGCGGAGCTCGCGAAGGCGACGCCGATCGGCAAGGGGCTGCCGGCCTCGCCGGGCGCGGCCTGCGGGCAGGTCGTGTTCACGGCCGAGGACGCGACGGCGTGGGTGACGCAGAAGGGCGCGCAGGTCGTGCTCGTGCGGCTCGAGACGTCGCCCGAGGACATCGAGGGCATGCACTATGCGCAGGGCATTTTGACGGCGCGCGGCGGCATGACCTCGCACGCGGCGGTCGTCGCGCGCGGCATGGGGACGTGCTGCGTCTCGGGGCTCGGGGACATCGTGTTCGACGAGGCGGCGAAGACGTTTTCGCTCGGCGGGGCGATTTATAAAGAGGGCGACTGGATTTCGCTCGACGGCACGACGGGCAACGTCTACGGCGAGGCGATCAAGACCGTGCCCGCGTCGACGGGCGGGTATTTCGGGCGCATCATGGAATGGGCGGACAAATACCGCAAGATGAAGGTGCGCACGAACGCGGACACGCCGGCCGACGCGGAGCAGGCGGTGCGCTTCGGCGCGGAAGGCATCGGCCTCTGCCGCACGGAGCATATGTTTTTCGAGGCGGACCGCATCGCGGCCATCCGCGAGATGATCGTCTCCAAGACGGTCGAGCAGCGCAAGGCGGCGCTCGCGAAGCTGCTGCCGATGCAGCGCGGCGACTTTGAGGGCATCTACACGGCGATGGGCGGCCGACCGGTCACGATTCGCCTGCTCGACCCGCCGCTCCATGAGTTTTTGCCGACGGAAGAGGGCGACATCGTGGCGCTCGCCGCCGATATGGGGATGGCGGTCGACGAGCTCAAGACGATCATCGCGTCGCTCCACGAGTTCAACCCGACGATGGGGCACCGCGGCTGCCGGCTCGACGTCACCTATCCGGAGATCGGCGAGATGCAGACGCAGGCCATCATCGAGGCCGCGATCAACGTACAAAAGGCGCATCCGGAATGGAAGATCGTGCCCGAGATCATGGTGCCGCTCGTGGGCGAGATCAAGGAGCTCCAGTACGTGAAGGGCATCATCACGGAGACGGCCGACCGCATCATCGCGGAGAGCGGCCTGCCGATGAAATACCTCGTCGGCACGATGATCGAGATTCCGCGCGCCGCAATCACGGCGGACGAGATCGCGAAGGATGCGGAGTTCTTCTCGTTCGGGACCAACGACCTGACGCAGATGACCTTCGGCTTTTCGCGCGACGACGCGGGGAAATTCCTCGAAGCGTACTACGAGAAAAAGATCTACGAGAACGACCCGTTTGCGCGGCTCGACCAAAACGGCGTCGGCAAGCTGATCCAGGCGGCGGTCCGCCTCGGCAAGCTCACGCGGCCCGACATCAAACTCGGCATCTGCGGCGAGCACGGCGGCGACCCGTCGTCCGTCGAGTTCTGCCACCGCACGGGCCTTGCGTACGTGAGCTGTTCGCCGTTCCGCGTGCCGGTCGCGCGCCTCGCGGCGGCGCAGGCGGCGCTCAAGGAAGAGAAAGAGAAAGCATAGAGGGGAGTAGAGGGGAGTACGTCATGACCATCGGTTTCGCCATCTTTCAATTTGCCGTCGGCGCCCTCGTCGCCGGCGCTTGCATCCGCTTCGGGCCGAGGCTCGTGGCGAGGCTGTTCGGCGGCGCGGACGGGGCCAAGCTCCTCTCGCTCCAGCTCGGCGGCCTGTTCAGTTCGATGGCGGTCTTCGCGGCGCTGAAATGCGCGCTCTTCTATATAGAAGGCGTCCGTTGGCTCGTGCCGATCCTGCAAACGACGCTGACGACGCTGATCGCGACCCTGCTCGTCGCAATGTTCATCGTCGTGCTTCCCTGGATGAAGCGCCTCAACCCGTTCACCAAAAACCGCAAAGAAGCCCCCTTCGGCGCATCCTTCAAGCTCTGGGAGTGGATGCTGGGGTAAGCGGGCGCGGCCTGCTCACCCCCTGACCGCCACGGACGCTTGCATCAGGTAGCGGCTTTCGTCCTTCACGCTCACCTCGTCGTGCAGGTAGATGTTGTAGACGGGGCCGACGGGCGTGAGGCCCTTGTCCTTTGCGTAGCGCGCCATGCGTTCGGGCAGGCCGACCGTCTCGCCGTAATACCCGCGCGCGTAGCCCACAAGGTAGTCGCCGGCGGGCTTCTCGCTCTCTCCGTCCGGATCGATGGAGAAGAAGCGCGTCGGCTCCGATGGCGCGTCGACCCACCGCGCCATGTCGTCGAAATATCCGCCGACCGGATAGCTGAGGTGGATGCCCGGCGTTTCCCCGAGGAACCGCACGTAGGTGCGGTAAAACAGCAGGTCGCCTTCCCCGAAGCGGTTCTCCGCGCCCACGCGCAGCGGCAGCGCCGGCATCGCTTCGACGGCGATTTCGTCCTCGCG